>NZ_CABTJS010000181.1:0-16770 GCF_902485085.1 uncultured Kluyvera sp. | reverse complement strand
GACGTATACCGTCTGCAGGGCGTTAAGATTAACGATAAACACATCGAAGTTATCGTTCGTCAGATGCTGCGTAAAGCCACCATCGAAAGCGCTGGTAGCTCCGACTTCCTGGAAGGCGAACAGGTTGAATACTCCCGCGTTAAGATTGCTAACCGCGATCTGGAAGCGAACGGCAAAGTGGGCGCAACCTTCGCTCGCGATCTGCTGGGTATCACCAAAGCGTCTCTGGCAACCGAGTCGTTCATCTCTGCAGCATCGTTCCAGGAGACCACGCGTGTCCTGACCGAAGCAGCCGTTGCGGGCAAACGCGACGAACTGCGCGGCCTGAAAGAGAACGTTATCGTGGGTCGTCTGATCCCGGCTGGTACCGGTTATGCGTACCACCAGGATCGTATCCGTCGCCGTGCGGCGGGCGAAGTTTCTGCAGCACCTCAGGTGAGTGCAGAAGAAGCGACCGCGAGCCTGGCAGAACTGCTGAACGCAGGTCTGGGTGGCTCTGATAACGACTAATCGTTCACGCTAGTGCGATAAGTTGAAAGGCCAGTCTTCGGACTGGCCTTTTTTATTGCTGTTTTTACGACTGCCCCACTTTTACTGCGTCCGGAAACCTCTCTGGAATATTGTGCAGTGCCTCACTCTGACCCGAATTTTGCTTGACTATACTCCATCGGGTAGTGCGTCTAACCCTACCTATAAAAATGGATAACATCATGAATAAAAAAGTCTTTTCACGCTTCGTTGGTACCGCTATCGCCATAGCGCTGTCGGCAGCCATCGTCACCCCTGCTTTTGCCGCTGATGCGCCAGCGCATAAGCCGAAAGTCGCGCTGGTGATGAAGTCACTGGCGAATGAGTTCTTCCTGACCATGGAAAACGGGGCCAAGGATTACCAAAAGAAAAACGCGGACAAGTTCGATCTCGTGTCCAACGGTATTAAAAATGAGACGGATACTGCGAATCAGATTCAGATTGTAGAGCAGATGATTGTCTCCAAAGCCGACGCCATTATCATCGCGCCTTCTGACTCTAAAGCACTGGTACCGGTGGTGAAAAAGGCGGTAGATGCCGGGATTCTGGTGATTAATATCGACAACCAATTTGACCCTACGGTGCTGAAAGACAAAGGGCTGAACGTGCCGTTCGTTGGGCCGAATAACCGTAAAGGCGCGAAAGATATCGGCGACTATCTGGCAAAACACCTGAAGGCGGGCGATGAGGTGGGCATTATCGAAGGGATCCCTACATCGACCAACTCCCAGCAGCGTACGCTAGGCTTCCAGGACGCGATGTCTGCTGGTGGCATGAAGGTGGTTTCCGTCCAGTCCGGTCAGTGGGAGATGAACAATGCCAACACCATTGCCGCTGCCATGCTGAGTGAATATCCAAATATCAAAGCGCTGCTGGCGGACAACGATAACATGGCATTAGGTGCGGTCTCTGCCATTCGCGCAGCGGGTAAACGTGGACAGGTTCAGGTGGTTGGCTATGACAACATCGAAGCCATTAAACCGATGCTGCAGGATGGCCGCGTGCTGGCGACCGCCGATCAGTTTGCGTCTCAACAGGCGGTCTTTGGTATTAACACCGCGCTGGATGCGCTGAAAGCCGGTAAAAAACAGAGCGAACTTTCCGGCAGCGTAGAAACCCCGGTCAAGCTGATTGTGAAACAGTAACCCGGCGCTTATTCCCCGGGGCGCAGGTTAACGGCCCCGGTTTTTACAGGGATCCGATAGATCGGGTTGCGTGCGCGAAATGGCTGAATATCAAGAAATTCTGTCAATGTCCGGCGTGGGTAAAACCTACAACGAACCGGTGCTGACCAATATTAATCTCAGTTTATACAGCGGCAAGGTGCTGGCGCTGACCGGAGAGAACGGTGCCGGGAAAAGTACGTTGTCGAAAATTATCGGCGGGCTGATTTCGTCCACCACCGGTACCATGACCTACCTCGGGCAGCCCTATGCTCCTGCCAGTCGTAAGGAAGCGGAAAAGCTCGGCGTCCGCATGGTGATGCAGGAACTCAACTTACTGCCGACATTAACCATCGCCGAAAATCTCTTTCTCGATCAATTGCCGAACCGGGCAGGGTGGATCAACCGTAAGCGCCTGCGGGAGATGTCCGCGCCGGTAATGGCGATGGTCGGCCTGCAGGGACTTGACCCGGATATGCTGGTGGGTGAGCTGGGAATGGGGCACCAGCAGATGATCGAAATCGCCCGTAACCTGATTGGCGATAGCCGCATTCTTATCCTTGATGAACCTACGGCCATGCTCACCAGCCGTGAAGTTGAGCTGCTGTTCGAGCAGATTACGCGCTTTAAGCAGCGTGGCGTCTCCCTTATCTATATCTCTCACCGCCTTGATGAACTGGCACAAATCGCCGATGACATCATGGTTCTGCGCGACGGCAACGTGGTCTGTACTGACGATATCAAGCGTTATAACAGCGATCAGCTGGTTTCCTTGATGGTGGGGCGCGACCTCGAGAGTACGCTGGACGTTAGCGCCCGCAGGCAGGGCAACCCCATTCTGCAGGTGGAGCATTTCACGCGCGGGAAAGTGCTACAGGATATCTCACTGACGCTGCATCGCGGCGAAGTACTGGGCGTGAGTGGCCTGGTCGGCGCGGGGCGTACTGAGCTGATGCGGGCTATTTTTGGCGCGGACCCTATCGATAGCGGGCAGTTGAAGGTTGGCGACCCGCTCAAACCCGTGACGATTCGTTCGCCTTCGGAGGCTATTGCTCACCGCATTGCGCTGGTGACGGAAGACCGAAAAGGTGAAGGTTTGCTGTTACCGCATTCGGTGTCGGCAAATACGGCGCTCGGGAACAGCGATAAAGTCAGCAGCCTGTCGTGGCTCCATGCGGACAAGGAGCGGCAGTTGGCGCAGAAATACATCACCCGGCTGGGCATCCGTACGTCGGGAACGGAGTTGGCGGTCGACAGCCTGTCAGGCGGCAACCAGCAAAAGGTACTGATCGCCAGATGGCTGGAACGTAACTGCGACGTCATCCTTTTCGATGAACCCACCCGCGGCATTGACGTAGGGGCCAAGCGCGATATTTATCTGCTGCTCAATGAGCTGACGCAAAGCGGGAAAGGGCTGATGGTTGTCTCCAGCGATCTGCGCGAGCTCATGCTGATATGCGATCGTATTGCCGTGCTCTCCGCTGGCAAGCTGGTGGAGACGTTTACCCGCGACGACTGGACCCAGGATGCAATTCTGGCCGCCGCTTTTTCTGGCTATCAGCACGCCACAGGGAGTTTGCAGGATGAGTAATTCAACGCTGTCTATTAACCGTCGCGCCGCAACATGGCGGGGGCTGAGCCGCTATCTGGGATTAATCGGCGCGCTGCTGGCGATGATTATCCTGTTCTCCTTTTTAAGCGATCACTTCCTGAGCCTCAACACGTTTAGCACCATCGCCAACCAGATCCCCGACCTGATGGTGATGTCGGTGGGTATGACGTTCGTGCTGATTATTGCCGGTATCGATCTGTCGGTAGGGTCCGTGCTGGCACTATCGGCGGCGGTTGTAAGCGTCACCTATCTTAACCTGCACTGGTCGCCCTGGCTGGCAGCGTTGGCTGGGATTGCGGTGGCGACGGTTGTTGGTGCGCTGACGGGGCTGATTTCCGTTATCTGGCGCATCCCGACGTTTATTGTCTCGCTCGGTATGCTGGAGATGGCGCGCGGCAGCGCCTACCAACTGACGGACTCTCGCACGGCCTATATCGGCTCCAGCTTCGACTTCCTGGCCGACCCGATTGCGTTCGGTATCTCGCCGTCGTTTGTGATTGCAGTACTGGTAATTCTGATAGGGCAAGGGGTGCTTACCCGCACGATTTTTGGCCGTCACCTGATTGGTATCGGCACCAACGAGGAGGCAGTAAGGCTCTCGGGTATTAATCCTGCGCCGTACAAAGTCATCGTGTTTGCACTGATGGGAGCGCTGTCTGGCCTCGCGTCGCTCTTCCAGGTCGCTCGTCTGGAAGCAGCGGACCCCAACGGCGGCGTTGGGATGGAGCTACAGGTGATTGCGGCAGTGGTGATTGGCGGTACCAGTCTGATGGGCGGGCGAGGCTCGGTGGTTTGCACGTTCCTCGGCGCGCTGATTATCTCCGTACTGGCGGCAGGTCTGGCGCAGATAGGTGCGAGTGAGCCAACCAAACGCGTCATCACCGGTGCCGTCATCGTGGTTGCCGTTGTACTCGATACCTACCGAAGCCACCGGCAGAAAAAAGGATAAATAAAAAAACAAAGGCACCCCCGTAGGGGTGCCTTCTGTATCTATGCGATGACGTGGTTAGCTAACCAGTGGAATACGACGATACAGTTCAATCATGTCGGTTGCCAGATCCTGAATAACCATAGCGTTCATCAGGTGGTCCTGGGAGTGAACGGTGATCAGGTTAACCGGCAGTTTACCTGTACCTTCGTCGATGCCGATAAGCTGGGTCTGGATACCATGGGCCAGTTTGACGAACTCGCGAGACTCTTCCATCGCTTTTTCCGCGCCCTCAAAGTCACCTTTGCGAGCCAGTTGCAGCGCAGTTAATGCTGAACTACGTGCGGCACCGGCGTTCACCAGCAGTTCCATGATGATTGATTCTAAATCTTCCACGTCTTTCTCACTCCATTAACTTAAGGGCTTTCTCAAGCACGACATCGCCTTTCATCATGCCGTAGTCCATCATGTCGATGACCGCGACCTTTTTACCCAACGGGTCAGCCAGCGCCTGAAGCTTAGCTTGTTCATACTTCACCTGCGGACCCAACAGCACGATGTCCGCGTCATTGATGTTCGCTTTAAATTCGGCCACCGGTACGGCTTTAATTGAGACTTCAATGCCTTTTTTCTGTGCAGCATCCTTCATGCGTTGAACCAACATGCTGGTGGACATACCTGCAGCGCAGCATAAAACGATATTCTTCATAATGCTCCCTCATGACCCGTGATGAATCATGTTTATCGCGAGCTGAAACGATCAACAACCGCTTTACAACGATTGTGTGTAAGCCATCACAAAGATCATCTCAAAAAACTGAAACCGGTTACATTTTTTTGTGTTTAACGTGCAAAATCCGGAAAGATGGGTAGCCTGGCCGGGCAATGCGACGCCGGGATTTGGCACCGAGCCGCCCCGGCGTCGGTGCACTTCGTTCGGGCTACGCGTCGTGGGTCGTACGCAGGATGCGGTTTTTCCCTTGGCGTTTGGCTTTATAAAGCGCCTCGTCGACGCTTGAAACCAGATGATCCAGCGTCTCCATATGCCATTCACCTAGCCCGGCGCTGAAGGTCACATGGAGCCCTTCTTCACGCCAGTTTCTATTGGCGACGTTTATCCGCCACAGCTCAAGCAGCGCAGAAGCCTCGGCAATATGTTCAGCGGTGAAGATAACCGCGAACTCCTCACCGCCGTAGCGGTAGAGCGACAGCCCGTGCGCCTGGAGAATGGTGATCCCTTCGCGCGCCACGTTTCGCAGCACGATATCGCCACTGAGGTGGCCCCAGGTATCATTAATGGATTTGAAGTTATCGATATCGACCAGCGCCAGCGAAAAGGGCTGCCGCTCCGCCATCAACGCGGTCATGTCGGTATCAAAGGCCCAACGGTTTTTACAGCCGGTGAGTGAATCGACGGTAGCCTGACGGACGTAGGCCCTTTCTCGTTCTTTGTTGGTTTCAATCGCTTTATGCAGCATCACTTCAAGGCCGGGCGCACGGTTAGTGTCGCCGGTTTTGATAGCGTTAATGATATTCATCAGGATGCCGCGGGAAGCATGACGCAGATACAGACCGAAGGTGATGATGATAAGCCCGGCCAGCGCAAAGCCCCAGGAGATGATGATACTTTCATGCTGTGCCAGCATGCTGAGCGTATGGCCGGAGACTTTATAAATCACGAACCAGTCGGGGTTGGTGAAGGAGTAGTAGTAATACCAGGTGCGGCTGCCTTTATCGAAAACTTCGCCCTCACCGGCCGTCATGCCGCTCAGGATCTGGGGGGAAATAACCTTCTGGAAGAGCTTGCCGTTGTCAGAATGCAGTAGCGCCTGACCTTGACGATTGACGACAAAGAATTCTCCCTGAACAGGGGGTCTCATTTGCCGGAGCGTATGGCTCATGGCGGCCAGGTCAAAATGGAATGCCAGCGTTCCTTTCAGCTTGCCGTCGGTCAAAATCACCGGTTTTGCTAGCGTAACGGTCTGATGTTGAGTAAAGAAATCGACATAGGGCTGGGTATACCGGCTGAAAATTCCCGCGTCTCCTTGATGAACAAACCAGGGGCGGGTTGTGGCATCAAAGACGGGCGCATTCTGGCGTTGAACCACCTGCGGGGCCCGCATGTAGTGGCCTTCAGTATCGGCGATAGATAATGAGGATACGGTTGGCATCATTGACAGCAGTTGCATCATCGATTGCTGCCCTTGAACCGGGTCGAGATTCACCAGTCGATTCAGCTCGTCATCACGGGCTAAATAGGTTGCGGCGCGGCCCAGGATATAATCATTTTCATGGAGAATGGATTCGGTGTAATTGACCGCGAGATTATGGGTGAAGTTGCGGTTAATGCCATGATAATCGCGAATAATATCGTTGCGCTGGATGACAGTCACCAGAGCCGCAATAATAATAAAACTCAGTAGAATACCAGCAAAACTGATAAAAATCGGGGTAGTAAACGACAGCCGTCTACTGTGAGAACTCATCATGGTTTCCATTCCTCGGGGGGATTGCAGAAGACCAGAGCGAGTTGGTACTGCAATATGACACCTATATTTATAACTTGATAATTATACTTTATTGGTGTGAAGATGAATATTTGTTCTAAATATATAGATTAAATCACTGCTTATAATCGGTTTTTATGAAATATTCTTTCGTTAAAATCGAAGGAAGGGCAGTAAAAAAACAAATACTGCCCTGAAGAAGTGTAGCCAATTTTCAGCGTGCTGCGCTGCGCCCCAACCAATTATCCCAGTCTTTCCAGACCGGCTGTAGTCCACGGGCGGTAAGTGCATCCGCGACTTCGGCAGGTGTTCTGGCATCATGCGGTGAGAATTGTTCGAGCTCCGGGCGATTGTCGGCGTAGCCACCAGGCTGCGTTTTCGAAAACGCGCTGACATTGTTGATGGCGAGTGGAATCACGCGGTCACGGAACCACGGTGATTCGCGTGTGGAGAGCGACAGCTCCGTTTCCGGGGAGAACAGGCGGAACGCGCAAATAGTTTGTACCAGCTGACGTTCATCCATCAACGATGCTGGCTCAATGCCGCCCGCGCACGGACGCAGCCGTGGGAAAGAGATGGAATAACGGCTTTGCCAATAACGCTGCTGTAGCCACATCAGGTGCTCGGCAACCATAAAACAGTCCACCCGCCAGCTATCGGAAAGGCCAATCAGCGCGCCGAGACCGATTTTATCGATCCCCGCTTGTCCCAGACGGTCCGGCGTATCGAGCCGCCAGAAGAAGTCCTGCTTTTTGCCTTTCAGATGGTGCTGCGCGTACATCGCTTCATGGTAGGTCTCCTGATAGACCATCACCCCATCCAACCCCAGCGTTTTAAGCTCGGCATACTCTTCGGTGGCCAGCGGCTGCACTTCCATATGCAACGAGGCAAACTGCTGGCGAATATCCGGCAGGTGGCGACGGAAGTAGTCCATGCCCACCTTACTTTGGTGTTCGCCGGTAACCAGCAGGAGATGCTCAAACCCCATCTCGCGTATCGCCGCACACTCGCGGGCGATTTCCGCTTCATCCAGCGTCTTGCGTTTAATACGGTTGCTCATGGAGAAGCCGCAGTAGGTACAGTCGTTGGCGCAGAGGTTCGAGAGATAAAGCGGCACGTAGAAGCTGACGGTATTGCCAAAGCGTTGGCGGGTGAGTTTTTGCGCCCGCTGCGCCATGGGTTCCAGATAGTCGGCAGCAGCGGGGGAGAGCAGGGCCATCAGATCGTCGCGGCTAAGCTGTGAAGCGCCGAGCGCCCGTTCCACGTCGGCGGCCGTTTTGCCGTTGATGCGTAAACGGATGTCGTCCCATTCCAGCTGTCGCCAGCGGTCGCTGAACGTTTTCATGCCAGCGCCTCCAGAAAGCCGGTTAATGGGCTGGTGGCGCTTGCCTGTGTGCTTCGATTTCCCGGCACCGCCTGACGCGCCAGCAGCCCGGCTTCTACCGCCAGACGGAAAGCGGTCGCCATGGTCACCGGATCGTCCGCCACGGCAATGGCCGTGTTGACCAGCACAGCATCAGCGCCCATCTCCAGCGCCTGCGCCGCGTGGCTAGGCACGCCGATCCCGGCATCCACCACCACCGGTACGGTGGCCTGCTGGATGATAATCTCCAGCATGGCTTTGGTTTCCAGCCCCTGATTAGAACCGATAGGCGCACCCAGCGGCATCACTGCCGCACAGCCGACTTCTTCCAGCCGCTTGCACAGCACCGGGTCCGCGCCGCAGTAGGGCAGCACCACAAAGCCTTGCTTCACCAGCGCTTCGGCGGCCTTCAGCGTTTCAATCGGGTCTGGCAGCAGCCAGCGGGCATCGGGGTGAATTTCGAGCTTCAGCCAGTTTGTTCCCAGCGCTTCACGCGCCAGTTGGGCGGCGAAGATGGCTTCTTCGGCGGTTTTGGCTCCCGAGGTGTTGGGTAGCAGCGTCACGCCCGCGTCAACCAGCGGAGCAAGGATGGCGTCGTTGTGCTGACGTAAATCGACCCGCTTCATCGCCAGCGTCACCAGTTGGCTGCCGGAGGCGCGAATGGCTTCGACCATCAGCGAGGACGAGGCAAATTTGCCGGTGCCGGTGAACAGATGTGAATCAAACGTTTTGTCCGCAATGCGTAACATATCAACCCCCTGCAATAACCTGAAAGAGCAGGATCTGGTCGCCTTCCTGCACGATGTGCTGCTGCCACTGGTCGCGTGGCAGAATCTGTTGGTTCAGCGCCAGCGCGGTACCCGGCTTGAGCTGATTAAGCGTGGCGAGCAGCTCGCTGACGGTTTGTCCCTCGGCGCACTGCATTGCTTCATCATTGAACTGAATCTGCATGTCGCCCCCCGCATACCGGGCAGCCTACGGCGCGACGCAGCGCGAGGCTGCGCCATTGGCTGGTTTTGCCGTCAAACAGGCGCAGCTCGCCGCTCGGCGTATCGATACCGCTCAGCAGCTTAATGGCCTCCAGCGCCTGTAACGTGCCCATCACACCCACCACGGGGCCGACGATGCCCGCCGTGCGACAGTTACGCTCCGGCTCGGCATCATCCGGCCACAGACAGCGGTAGCAGCCTTGCTCCCACGGCGGCGTCAGCACCATGATCTGGCCGCCAAAGCCGACGGCGCTGGCGGTGACGAGTGGCGTATTGAGCGCCACGCAGGCGGCGTTGATCGCCTGACGTGTCGCCATGTTGTCGGTGCAGTCGAGCACCACGTCGGCGCGCGATACCGCGTGACGCAGCGCGTCGCCGCTCAGCCGCTGCTCTAGCGCCACCAGGTCGATATCCGGGTTAAGCCGCGCCAGTCGCTGCTGGGTGACCTGCGATTTTGCGCGGGCAATATCGTCGGTGGTGAACAGGATTTGACGCTGCAGATTGCTGAGGTATACCTCATCGTCGTCCGCCAGCGTCAGCGTGCCGACGCCCGCACCGGCCAGATACAGCGCGGCGGGCGAGCCCAGACCGCCTAATCCGACAATCAGCACATGGCTGCCGAGCAGCTTTTGCTGCCCTTCAATGGCGATATCACCGAGCAGGATCTGCCGGCTATAACGCATAAAGTCGCGGTCATTCATCGCCGACTCCCGCTATTGCCAGCAGTTGCGCCGTGGCTTCACGCCAGTCCGCCGCCTGGGTAATGGCGCTGACCACGGCAATACTGCCCACGCCGGTCGCCAGCACGTCAGGCGCCCGCGCAAGGCTGATGCCGCCGATGGCGACGGTTGGATAGTCGGCCAGACGCGCAATATGACCCGCCAACTGCGTCAGCCCCTGCGGTGCGGAAGGCATCTGCTTGGTTTGGGTTGGGAAGACGTGGCCCAGCGCGATATACGACGGGCGAGCGGCGATCGCTATATCAATCTCCATATCATCGTGGGTCGATACGCCAAGGCGGAGACCCGCGGCCTGGATGGCTTTCAGATCGGTGGTTTCCAGGTCTTCCTGACCCAGATGCACCCCGTAGGCGCGATGCTTGATAGCCAATCTCCAGTAGTCGTTGATAAACAGCCGGGCGTCATAGCGACGCCCCAGCGCGATGGCGGCAATCACGTCCGCTTCGACCTCATCATCGCGTTTGTCTTTGATACGCAGTTGGATAGTGCGCACGCCAGCCTCCAGCAGGCGCTCAATCCACTGCACGCTGTCCACCACCGGATAGAGCCCGAGGCGGAACGGTACCGTTGGGAAATCGGGCTGATACATCAGGCCTCCTCGCGTTTCAGGTAGATCTCACCGCCTTTGGCGCGGAAGTTCTCCGACATATCCGCCATGCCCACTTCAATGGTCTGAGCGGCGGCGTAGTCGCGCACTTCCTGGCTGATTTTCATCGAGCAGAATTTCGGTCCGCACATGGAGCAGAAGTGAGCGACTTTACCGGACTCCTGCGGCAGCGTTTCATCGTGGTAGGCGCGAGCGGTGAACGGGTCGAGCGCGAGGTTAAACTGATCTTCCCAGCGGAATTCAAAGCGCGCTTTCGACATCGCGTTATCGCGGATCTGCGCGCCCGGGTGTCCTTTCGCCAGGTCGGCGGCGTGAGCGGCAATCTTGTAGGTAATCAGCCCCTGCTTTACGTCTTCTTTGTTCGGCAGGCCGAGGTGCTCTTTCGGCGTGACGTAGCAGAGCATGGCGCAGCCAAACCAGCCAATCATTGCGGCGCCAATACCGGAGGTGAAGTGGTCGTAGCCCGGCGCAATGTCGGTGGTCAACGGCCCTAAGGTGTAGAATGGTGCTTCGTGGCAATGTTCCAGCTCTTCGGTCATGTTGCGCTGAATCATCTGCATCGGCACGTGGCCCGGGCCTTCAATCATCACCTGCACGTCATACTCCCAGGCGATTTTGGTCAGCTCGCCCAGCGTATGCAGCTCGGAGAACTGCGCTTCGTCGTTAGCATCCTGAATTGAGCCAGGGCGTAGACCATCGCCCAGCGACAGCGACACGTCGTAGGCCGCGCAGATTTCACAGATTTCGCGGAAGTGTTGGTAGAGGAAGTTTTCCTGATGATGGGAAAGGCACCATTTCGCCATGATGGAGCCGCCGCGTGACACAATGCCGGTCAGGCGTTTCGCGGTCATCGGCACATAGCGCAGCAGCACGCCCGCGTGAATGGTGAAGTAATCCACGCCCTGTTCGGCCTGCTCCAGCAGCGTATCGCGGAAGGCTTCCCAGGTCAGATCTTCGGCGATCCCGTTAACCTTCTCCAGCGCCTGGTAGATCGGCACGGTGCCGATCGGAACAGGGCTGTTACGCAGGATCCATTCGCGGGTTTCGTGGATATAGCGGCCGGTCGACAGGTCCATCACCGTATCCGCGCCCCAGCGGGTAGACCACACCAGTTTTTCCACTTCCTCTTCAATGGAGGACGTCACCGCTGAGTTACCGATATTGGCGTTGACCTTCACGAGGAAGTTACGGCCGATGATCATGGGCTCAGATTCCGGGTGGTTGATATTGGCAGGAATGATGGCGCGTCCGGCGGCCACTTCATCGCGCACGAATTCTGGCGTGATGTTTTCCGGCAGGCGCGCACCAAAGGCCATGCCCGGATGCTGGTGGCGTAATACTTCGCTGCGAATGCGCTCGCGCCCCATGTTTTCGCGAATGGCGATGAACTCCATTTCCGGCGTCACAATCCCCTGACGGGCATAGTGAAGTTGGGTAACGCATTTACCCGCTTTAGCGCGCTTTGGTGTCAACAGGCCGCTGAAGCGGAGATCGTCCAGACCGTCATCGGCCAGACGTTCTTTGGTGTAGGCGGAGCTGCGATCGTCCAGCTCTTCGCTGTCATCGCGAGCGGCAATCCACGGCTGGCGCAGTTTCGCCAGACCCTGCTGGACGTTAATCGCCACATCCGGGTCACCATAAGGGCCGGATGTGTCGTACACCGGCACCGCTTCGTTGTCTTCGAACTGTGGGTTCTCTTTATTGCCGCCAATCAGCGTGGGGCTCAGCTGAATTTCGCGCATCGGAATGCGGATATCGGGCTGCGAACCGGTGATGTAGATACGTTGGGAATTCGGGAACGCGGTGCCTTCCAGGGTATCAATAAAGCGTTGGGCCTGGGCGCGCTGCTCGCGGCGTGATGGTTTAGTAGTGACAGACATAGCTCATTCCAGATAAAAGTAAGGATATGGCTTGTCAGACGACGGATGAAGCAAGAGAGAAGATCGCCCTAGGGCGATGCGACTATAGATTGACTCTTGTTCCCTTCGCAGGTCTTAACCTGATCAGGTTCCGCGGATCCCGAATTAACGGTCTCAGCCCGTGCTTGCGCACTGGGCACTCCGACAAGAAGTAACCTCAAATGATGAGAGGTAATGAATGTAAACTACTCGTTAATGCGGCAAATCTCAAGCCGGGCGTTTGATTTCATCCGGGCCGAGCGCCTCGAAGGTCAGCATGATGAGCTGGTCTTCTAACAAAAAACGGGCCTCCAGCGCTTCACCGATATCGGACAGCGCCTGCTGGAATTCATACACGTTATCCTGGTCGATAGCGTTCTCCAGCGTAGAGTCGTAGTAGTCCATAATTTGTTGAGTATTGGCATCCAGCAGCGGCCAGATTTTACTGGCGTTTAAAAGCGGACTGTCGCCTTCCATTTTATGGATAATGCGTTCATAAATACTGAAATGACCGGCAGACAAATAGTCGACCAGGCGCTGACAAAAGTCATCAAGCGCTTTCTCGTTAAGACGCATGAACGATTCTTTGCCAGGCTTAAGGCCAACCAGATTGTAGTAAGCTACGAGCAGGTGCTTACGAATATTCAGCCAACGGTCGACCAGTTTGTGGTGTCCATGAATTCTCTCTTTTAGACTTTCTAACTGGTTTAACATAGGTTGACCCCGCATCGATAAGATTAAAATCTGCTCACGTCATTATGTAATAATAATGTTAACAACATGCCTGTGAAGCAAAGGTAGCGCAAGAGATATGGATCGTATAATTGAAAAATTGGATCGCGGCTGGTGGATAGTCAGCCACGAACAAAAATTATGGTTGCCCGGCGGGGAATTACCATATGGCGAAGCGGTAAATTTCGATCTTGTGGGTCAGCACGCACTCCAGATTGGCGAGTGGGAAGGCTCTCCGGTGTGGCTGGTACAGCAGCAGAAGCGTCATGATATGGGCACCGTGCGCCAGGTTCTTGACCAGGACGTGGGCCTGTTCCAGCTTGCTGGGCGCGGCGTGCAGCTGGCGGAGTTTTACCGTTCGCACAAATTCTGCGGCTACTGCGGCCACACTATGCACCCAAGCAAAACCGAATGGGCCATGCTGTGCAGCCACTGCCGTGAACGCTACTACCCGCAGATTGCACCGTGCATTATCGTCGCCATTCGCCGCGACGACTCCATTCTGCTTGCCCAACACGTTCGCCATCGCAACGGCGTGCATACCGTGCTGGCCGGTTTTGTCGAAGTGGGCGAAACCTTAGAGCAGGCGGTGGCGCGTGAAGTGATGGAAGAGAGCGGCATTAAGGTGAAGAACCTGCGCTACATCACCTCCCAGCCGTGGCCGTTCCCGCAGTCGCTGATGACCGCGTTTATGGCGGAGTATGACAGCGGCGACATTGTTATCGATCCCAAAGAGTTGCTTAACGCCAACTGGTATCGCTATGACGATCTGCCGCTCTTGCCACCACCGGGAACGGTGGCGCGTCGTCTGATCGAAGATACGGTGGCAATGTGTCGGGCTGATTACGACTGACATGTTACAATAGGCGCATCAACGCTAAAGGAATGTAAACATGAGCGAACTGAAGAACGATCGTTATCTGCGTGCGCTGCTGCGCCAGCCCGTAGACGTGACCCCGGTATGGATGATGCGCCAGGCAGGCCGCTATTTGCCGGAGTACAAGGCAACCCGCGCCCATGCAGGTGATTTTATGTCGCTGTGCAAAAACGCCGAGCTGGCCTGCGAAGTGACGCTGCAGCCGCTGCGTCGCTACCCGCTTGATGCGGCGATCCTCTTCTCGGATATCCTGACCATTCCGGATGCGATGGGGCTGGGACTCTATTTTGAAGCTGGGGAAGGCCCGCGCTTTACCTCGCCAATCACCAGTAAAGCGGATGTAGAAAAGCTGCCGATTCCGGACCCGGAAGGTGAGCTGGGCTACGTGATGAACGCAGTGCGCACCATTCGCCGTGAGCTGAAGGGTGAAGTGCCGCTGATTGGTTTCTCCGGTAGCCCGTGGACGCTGGCGACCTATATGGTGGAAGGCGGTAGCAGCAAAGCCTTTACCGTGATTAAAAAGATGATGTACGCCGACCCTAAAGCGCTGCATCTGCTGCTCGACAAGCTGGCGCAGAGCGTCACGCTGTACCTCAACGCGCAGATTAAAGCCGGCGCGCAGTCGGTGATGATTTTCGATACCTGGGGTGGCGTGCTGACCGGGCGCGACTATCAGCAGTTCTCGCTGTACTACATGCACAAAATCGTTGATGGCCTGCTGCGTGAAAATGACGGTCGCCGCGTGCCGGTGACGCTGTTCACCAAAGGTGGCGGTCAGTGGCTGGAAGCCATGGCGGAAACCGGCTGCGATGCGCTGGGGCTCGACTGGACTACCGATATCGCCGATGCGCGCCGTCGTGTGGGCCATAAAGTGGCGCTACAGGGCAATATGGACCCGTCCATGCTCTACGCGCCTGCGGCGCGCATTGAAGAAGAAGTGGCGACGATTCTGGCCGGTTTTGGTCAGGGCGAAGGCCACGTCTTCAACCTGGGACACGGTATTCATCAGGATGTGCCGCCAGAACACGCGGGTGTCTTCGTTGAAGCGGTGCACCGCCTGTCGGCGCAGTATCACCGCTAAGGCTGCCACGTGGATCTCGCGTCGCTGCGCGCGCAGCAACTGGATCTGGCGTCATCGGTGATCCGGGACGATCGTTTCGACGGCGATCCTCCGGATCTGATCGGCGGTGCCGACGTAGGCTTTGAGCTGGGCGGCGAAGTGACGCGAGCGGCGATGGTATTGCTGAAGTATCCATCGCTTGAGCTCGTGGAATATCAGGTGGCGCGTATTGCCACCACCATGCCGTATATCCCCGGTTTTCTCTCTTTTCGCGAAACCCCGGCCTTAATGGCGGCATGGCAGCAGCTTTCGCAAAAACCAGACTTGCTGTTTGTCGACGGTCATGGCATTTCGCATCCTCGCCGTTTGGGCGTTGCTAGCCATTTTGGTTTGCTGGCGGATGTTCCCACCATTGGCGTGGCGAAAAAGCGGCTGTGCGGTAAGTTTGAGCCGCTCCCGCCAGAAGCAGGCGCGCTCGCGCCGCTAATCGACAAAGGCGAACAGCTGGCATGGGTCTGGCGTAGCAAAGTGCGCTGCAACCCGCTGTTTATCTCCACGGGGCATCGCGTAAGCCTCGGGAGCGCGTTGGCGTGGGTACAGCGCTGCACCCAGGGCTACCGCCTGCCGGAACCCACGCGCTGGGCAGATGCTGTTGCATCGGAACGTCCGGCTTTTACGCGGCTTGCAGCAAAAATGCCCCATATCGGGTAAACTGCGTCTAATTTCCGTATTTGAGAACTCATCATGTTACAAAACCCGATTCATCTGCGTCTGGAGAAGCTGGAAAGCTGGCAGCACGTCACTTTCATGGCCTGCCTGTGTGAACGCATGTACCCGAACTACGCCATGTTCTGCAAAGAGTCGGAATTTGGTGAGCCGCAGGTGTACCGCCGTATTCTCGACCTCATCTGGGAAACCCTGACGGTCAAAGACGCGAAGGTGAACTTCGACAGCCAGCTGGAAAAACTGGAAGAGGCAATTCCGGCTGCCGACGATTACGACATGTACGGCGTTTACCCGGCGATCGATGCTTGCGTGGCATTAAGTGAATTAATTCACTCTCGCCTGAGCGGCGAAACGCTCGAACACGCGATCGAAGTCAGTAAGAGTTCTATTACTTCCGTCGCGATGCTGGAAATGACTCAGGCTGGTCGCGAAATGACCGATGAAGAGCTGCGTTTGAACCCTGCTGTAGAGCAAGAATGGGACATTCAGTGGGAGATTTTCCGCCTTTTAGCCGAGTGTGAAGAACGCGATATTGAACTGATTAAAGGGCTACGCGCAGACCTCCGCGAGGCCGGCGAGAGCAATATTGGTATAATTTTTCAGCAATGAGACAACAAAACGTGATTTACCGCCTGAATTGTAATGCCTGAAGGCTTCACATCTGCCCCCCGTCTGGTCTACATTTGGAGGGCGAAAAAAAGTGGCTATCGGTGCGTGTATGCAGGAGAGTGCTTTTATGGCATTTTCGTCGCACTCGATGCTTAGCAAGCGATAAACACATTGTAAGGATAACTTATGAACAAGACTCAACTGATTGATGTAATTGCGGACAAGGCTGAACTGTCTAAAACCCAGGCTAAAGCTGCACTGGAATCCACCCTGGCTGCTATTACTGAGTCTCTGAAAGAAGGTGATGCTGTACAACTGGTTGGTTTCGGTACCTTCAAAGTGAACCACCGCGCTGAGCGTACTGGCCGCAACCCGCAGACCGGTAAAGAAATCAAAATCGCCGCAGCTAACGTGCCGGCATTTGTTTCTGG
>NZ_CABTJS010000180.1:0-28315 GCF_902485085.1 uncultured Kluyvera sp. | reverse complement strand
ACAGATTCGCCAGTTGCGATGTCCAGCTTTTCCAGGCGAACGGTCTGACCTTCGCTTACTCGGTGTTGTTTACCACCACTTTGGAAAACCGCGTACATATAAACTCCGCTTCCGCGCACCTCTTCGTGTGATTCAGAGTGCGCTATAAATATTCACAATAGGGCGCGAATATTACGCAAAACGCGAGCCTTTGACAAGTGCTAGCATCAATAGATGCAGAAAAAAAATACAACCTGCACGGCAACGTTTATCTGAGCCGTTTTTTCAGTACAATCGTAGGTACAACTCTAACGTAAAACCTTCGTTATCCCGTATGGATAAGTGGTAAACAGGACATTAAGCCCGGCTTTTGCGATGAATTTACAAAAAATCAATGAGTTAACCGCGCAGGATATGGCGGGTGTCAATGCGACGATTCTTGAGCAGCTCAACTCGGACGTCCAATTGATCAACCAGCTTGGCTATTATATCGTCAGCGGCGGCGGAAAACGGATTCGTCCAATGATCGCCGTCCTGGCCGCCCGCGCCGTTGGCTATCAGGGAAACGCCCACGTCACTATCGCCGCGCTAATCGAATTTATTCATACCGCGACGCTGCTGCATGATGATGTTGTCGATGAGTCCGATATGCGCCGCGGCAAAGCAACGGCCAATGCAGCCTTTGGTAACGCGGCCAGCGTACTGGTTGGCGACTTTATCTATACGCGTGCATTCCAGATGATGACCAGCCTCGGTTCACTGAAGGTGCTGGAAGTGATGTCAGAAGCCGTTAACGTCATTGCCGAAGGCGAAGTCCTTCAGTTGATGAACGTCAACGATCCGGACATCACCGAAGAGAACTATATGCGCGTTATCTACAGCAAAACGGCGCGTCTGTTTGAAGCGGCGGCGCAATGTTCTGGTTTGCTGGCGGGTTGTACGTCTGAGCAAGAGAAAGGGCTGCAGGACTATGGCCGCTATCTCGGCACCGCTTTCCAGCTGATTGATGACCTGCTCGACTACAGCGCCGACGGAGAGACGCTGGGTAAAAACGTAGGCGACGATCTCAACGAAGGTAAGCCGACCCTACCGCTGCTGCACGCCATGCGTAACGGCACGCCAGAACAGGCTCAGCTCATTCGCGGTGCTATCGAACAAGGTAACGGTCGCCATCTCCTGGAGCCCGTACTGGATGCAATGGCCGCCTGTGGTTCTCTGGAATGGACGCGCCAGCGTGCCGAAGAAGAAGCCGATAAGGCGATTGCTTCTCTGGCTTCTCTGCCAGATACACCATGGCGCGATGCGCTTATCGGCCTCGCCCATATCGCCGTTCAACGCGACCGATAGCCCCAGAATGCCCTACCTGCAACCGTGCGGGTACATTCCTGAAAGCGCCTGAAGGCGCTTTTTTTTACCAGAAATTTGATGTTTTCCTAATTTAAAGAAACTTACTCGAACTCTTTATGAACTTATAAAAAAGAGAGATACAGTATATTCCTCACTTAGCGTAACGAGTTAACGACGGCTTTCAGGGAGGAAGTATGGAGAGGTTTAGCGACTGGCATCCCGCAGACATCATCGCGGGTTTACGAAAGAGAGGCACATCGATGGCTGCAGAGTCACGCAAAAACGGACTTAGCTCATCGACGTTAGCTAACGTCCTTTCTCGTCCATGGCCGAAAGGAGAGATGATCGTAGCAAAAGCCCTAGGGACTGAACCCTGGGTGATTTGGCCGTCACGTTATCACGATCCAATAACCCATGCGTTTATCGATAGAACACAGGCTATTCGCAGCGGTAAGCAGGAAAAATAGCAGAGGGAGAGAAGCGCCCACCATCAATAGCGGGCGCTTTATTCACGGCAGCGATTACTCGCCCTTGATACGCTCGATATTCGCGCCTAAACCACGCAGTTTATCTTCAATGCGCTCATAACCACGATCGATGTGGTAGATACGGTCAACGATCGTCGTGCCCTGAGCGATGCAACCCGCCAGCACGAGGCTCGCAGAAGCTCGCAGGTCAGTCGCCATTACCTGGGCACCGGAAAGCTGCTCAACGCCGTGGCAAATCGCGGTGTTGCTTTCGATTTCCGCACGCGCGCCCATACGAATAAGTTCAGGAATGTGCATAAAGCGGTTTTCAAAGACCGTCTCAGTGATAACCCCTGTACCTTCCGCGACCATGTTCAGCAACGTGAACTGCGCCTGCATGTCCGTCGGGAACGCCGGGTGTGGAGCTGTACGCACGTTCACCGCTTTCGGGCGCTTGCCGTGCATGTCGAGGCTAATCCAGTCTTCGCCCACTTCAACGTCAGCACCGGCTTCACGCAGCTTAGCCAGTACAGCATCCAGCGTATCAGGCTGTGCGTTACGGCAGACAATTTTGCCGCCGGAGATAGCCGCAGCCACCAGGAAGGTGCCGGTTTCGATACGGTCTGGCAGAACGCGGTATACGCCGCCGCCCAGACGCTTCACGCCTTCGATGGTAATACGGTCGGTACCCTGCCCCGTCACCTTCGCGCCCATCGCGTTGAGGAAGTTCGCCGTATCGACGATTTCCGGTTCACGCGCGGCGTTTTCGATGATGGTGGTGCCTTCCGCCAGCGTCGCGGCCGTCATGATGGTAACGGTCGCGCCAACGCTGACCATGTCCATGACGATATGCGCGCCTTTTAAACGACCGTTGACGGACGCTTTGACGTAACCTTCTTCCAGCTTAATTTCTGCGCCCAGTTGCTCAAGGCCAGAGATGTGCAGGTCAACCGGGCGCGCACCGATGGTGCAGCCGCCCGGCAGAGAAACCTGTCCTTGACCAAAGCGAGCCACCAGCGGCCCCAGCGCCCAGATAGACGCACGCATGGTTTTCACCAGCTCGTACGGCGCACAGAAAACATTGACCGGGCCAGCGTCAATCCAGACCGAGCCGTTACGTTCAACTTTGGCACCCAGCTGCGTCAGCAGCTTCATGGAAGTATCAACGTCTTTCAGCTTCGGTACGTTCTGGATCTCTACCGGGTCTTCTGCCAACAGCGCGGCAAAAAGAATCGGCAGGGCAGCGTTTTTTGCACCGCTAATGGTGACCTCGCCCTGAAGGCGGGTTGGCCCCTGCACACGAAATTTATCCATCAAATCTAATCTCTGTTAAGTATTCACGTTCGCCACCGGAAAAGTGCACGCACTTTTCCCCTGGCTCAAAAACCGTTAAGTTTGCGATCGCGTGCCCACTCTTGCGGGGTATACGCTTTGATCGACAGGGCATGGATGCGGTTATCCGCAAGGTATTCCATCAGCGGGCCATAGATAGTCTGCTGCTTCTTGACGCGGCTCATGCCATCAAACATCTCACCCACGGCAATAACCTGGAAGTGGCTGCCATCGCCAGAAACGAGAACTTCCTGAAGGGAGAGTGCATTCATCAGCACGGTCTGAATTTCATTATTTTCCATAGGTTCGCATTTCATTTGAGAGTGAAAACAAGCCCCACATCTTAGAGGAAAGTGGCGCGGTCTTAAACAAGCAAAAAGCCCCATCGTTGAGATTGATGGGGCTTTATCAGAAACCACAACAGTAACGTGCTGAAACTGTTAGGGGATCATGCCTTCTGGCAGGTTGTATAAGCTTTTCAGGGTCGCGACTTTTTCGCTTACCCCTTCCAGGCTCGGCGTACGACCCTGCGCGCGGATAAGTTCAACCAGATGCACCAGCAGGGCCAGGCCTGCCGTATCGACGCGGCTCAGGCCGCTGAGGTCGATAATGGATACTCCCTGCGTAGCCTCGGTTCTGGCATCCCACAGGGATACCAGAAAATCCTGATCCAGTTCACCGTGCAGCGCCAGGCGTTCGCCATCACGCTTCCAGCTTAGCTGTTCGGCCATTATTTTTTCTGATCCAGGGTGATTGGCTGTGCAGAAATAGATTTCAGCTGTGCGGTCAGGCCGTCAATGCCTTTGGTACGCAGCAGGTCGCTCCATTCGTTCTGCTTGGTGGTGATCATGCTCACCCCTTCCGCAATCATGTCGTATGCCTGCCAGTTACCCGTCTGGGTATTTTTACGCCACTGGAAGTCAAGACGCACCGGAGGACGGCCGTTCGGATCGATGATGGTCACACGAATAGGCACGATGGTCGCATCGCCCAGCGGCTGTTCTGGCGCAATCTGGTAGGTCTGGCCGTGGTACATCGCCAGCGCCTGACCGTACGCCTGCTTCAGGTATTCGCGGAAAGCGGTGAAGTAAGCTTCACGCTGAGCGGGCGTGGCATCTTTGTAGTAGCGGCCCAGTACCAGCGCACCGGCATATTTTACCTGAACATACGGCAGCAGTTCCTGATCGACCACGTCACGCAGGTAGTTCGGGTTAGAACGAATCTTCGGTTGTTCATTCTTCAGGCGATCGAACGTCTTCTGCGCCGCTTCATTCATCAGCTTGTAAGGGTTGGTTTGGTCTGCCGCAGTGGCTGCCGTCAACGGCGCAATCACCAGCATGGCGACCATCAGTAAACGTTTAAACATGTCGAGTATCTCCTGAGATTAATTCGTCGCGCCAGTAGCAGGCGTCGTCGTACCAGTATGTCCTTCTGTAGAACCCTGCGCATCGCCAGAATTCTGATTGTCGCTGCCCTTACTGTTGTAAAGGAACTGGCCAATCAGGTCTTCCAGTACCATCGCCGATTTGGTGTCCTGAATGGTACCGCCATCTTTAAGGATAGACGTTCCGAGATCGGGATCTTCAAAACCGACGTTCAGCGCCAGATACTGTTCCCCAAGCAGGCCAGAAGTACGAATGGCCAGGGAACTGGTATCGGGGATGTGGTTATAGCGATCTTCGATGTCGATAGCGACGCGCGGTAAGTACGTTTTCGGATCCAGTTCAATATCCGCGACGCGGCCAATCACTACGCCGCCAATCCGCACCGGTGAACGGTTTTTCAGGCCGCCGATGTTATCGAAGGTGGCGTAAATGCGGTAGGTTGGTTCTGATTTCATTGACGAAACATCCGCCGCCTTCAGGCAGATAAACAGCGCCGCCAGCAGGGCAACCAACAGAAAAATACCGACCCAGATTTCACTCTTTTTCGTTTGCATTCACTCAATTCCCAAACATCAGTGCCGTCAGCACAAAGTCCAGCCCAAGAACCGCCAGCGAGGAGTGCACCACGGTGCGCGTCGTCGCCCGGCTAATTCCGGCAGAAGTGGGGATCGCATCGTAACCGTTAAATAACGCAATCCATGTCACCGTAATGGCGAAAACAACGCTCTTGATCAGGCAGTTCACCAGATCCAGACGCCAGTCCACCGCATTTTGCATCGCCGACCAGAAGAACCCGGCATCAATACCTTTCCAGCTTACGCCAACCAGTGAACCACCCCAGATGCCGACGGCCACAAAGATAATGGTCAGTAGCGGCAGCGAAATGACGCCAGCCCACAAGCGAGGGGAGATAACGCGGCGCAGCGGATCCACCGCCATCATCTCCATGCTGGAGAGCTGCTCGGTGGCGCGCATCAGGCCGATTTCCGCGGTCAGCGCAGAACCCGCGCGCCCGGCGAACAGCAGCGCGGCAACCACCGGCCCCAGTTCACGCAGCAGCGACAGCGCCACCAGCATGCCGAGACTGGTCTCAGCGCTGTAGGTGGTCAGCACGAGGTAACCCTGCAGCCCCAGCACCATGCCAATAAACACGCCCGACACGATGATGATAACCAGAGAAAGCACGCCGACGTTGTACAGCTGGCGCACCAGCAGCGGCGCGTGTTTGCGGAACTCCGGCTTGCCGATAACGGCATTGAATAACATTAATCCAGCTCGCCCAAACGTCGCGACGGTCTTGATCCCGCGATGTCCAAGCGCTGCCAGTGCATTTAACAGCATAAGTCGATTAACTCCCTGTGCCGATGAGATCGCGGCGATAGTCGCCCGCAGGATAACGGAACGGCACCGGACCGTCGGCAATACCGTCGAGGAACTGACGCACTCGAGGATCGCTGTTTTCCTGCAATGAAGAGGCGCTGCCGTGAGCGACAATTTTCTGGTCCGCCACGATATAAGCGTAATCCGCAATGCTCAGTACTTCCGGCACATCGTGAGAAACCACAATACAGGTGACACCCAGCGCACTGTTGAGTTCAGAAATCAGCTTCACCAGCACGCCCATGGTAATCGGGTCCTGGCCGACGAAAGGTTCGTCGAACATGATGAGATCTGGCTCCAGGGCAATAGCACGCGCCAGCGCAGCGCGGCGGGCCATACCGCCAGAGAGTTCCGATGGCATCAGCGTTGCAGCGCCGCGCAGGCCAACGGCCTCCAGCTTCATCATTACCGTGCTTTTCAGCAGCGGCGCCGGTAAGCGGGTATGCTCACGAATGGGATACGCCACGTTATCAAACACGTTCATGTCGGTGAACAGCGCACCGGACTGAAACAACATGCTCATACGCTTGCGTACGGTATACAGGCGAGAGCGCGACATTTTCGGCACGTTCTCACCGTCAAAGAGGATCTCTCCGCTATCCGGGGGGATCTGCCCGCCAATCAGGCGTAACAGCGTGGTCTTGCCAATCCCCGACGGCCCCATAATCGCGGTAATTTTTCCGCGCGGTACCGACAGCGAGATATTGTCAAAGATGACCCGATTGCCACGCGAAAACGTGACATCTCGCACCTCGACCAGATTCTCGATATTTTGGCTCATAGGCTTACCTTTCCAGGTCCTTAAGTAGGGCAAACTCCTGCTTGCCCCCGCATTCTTACAGAATCCTAACCGCTCTGGTTAACGAAATCTGGCATTTGTTTTACTTTTCCTGCGCATAAAGTCAAAATTAGGAATTCGTTACGTCCAGACGTGCGGACCGGCGATTATACCCGAATAAAGGACTTTTGATGCTCTTAGCCACGGCTCTGTTAATTATTGGTTTACTTCTGGTGGTCTACAGCGCCGACCGCCTCGTGTATTCCGCCTCCATTCTGTGCCGTGCTTTAGGTGTCCCCCCCCTGATTATAGGTATAACCGTTGTCAGCATCGGTACCTCACTGCCGGAAATCATCGTCTCCGCGGCCGCCTCGCTGCACGGGCAGGTCGATCTGGCCATCGGCACCGCCGTCGGCTCTAATATCGTCAACATTCTGCTCATTCTTGGGCTCACCGCCCTGTTCCACCCATTTACCGTGCATTCTGATATTCTGCGCCGCGAATTACCGCTAATGTTGGTCGTAAGCCTGGTCGCTGGGTATGTTCTGTATGATGGAGAACTGTCTTGGTTTGACGGTGTCTTTTTATTTATTCTGGCCGGATTATGGCTGTTGTTTATCATTAAAATAGCCCGTCTCGCTGAACGTCAGGGTAACGACAAATTTACCCAGGAGCAGTTATCCGAACTGCCGCGCGACGGTTCTCTGCCCGTCGCCTGTTTATGGCTTGGCGTCGCGCTGATTGTCATGCCGATGGCGACCAGAATGGTCATCGATAACGCTACCGTGCTGGCGAACTACTTCGCCATGAGCGAACTGACCATTGGACTAACGGTTATCGCGCTGGGCACCAGCCTGCCAGAGCTGGCAACCGCTATCGCAGGCGTGCGTAAAGGTGAAAACGATATTGCCGTCGGCAACATTATCGGCTCGAACTTCTTTAATATTGCTATCGTACTGGGGATCCCCGCCCTCATCGCGCCGGGAACGTTTAATCCCCTCGCGTTTACCCGTGACTATGGCGTAATGATGCTGGTCAGCGTGGTCTTCGCTCTGCTTTGCTGGCGTCGACGCCAGGTTGGCCGTGTCGCCGGTTTACTGTTAATCAGCGGGTTTGTGTTATGGCTGGTGCTGCTTTACTGGGGCACGCCGCTTTTCATCGATTGAACTGGGATAACATTATGTCGCAAATAGATTTGCCGTCAGATTTCGACTTCCAGCAGGCAGGAAGAGACGTTCTGGCGATTGAACGGGAAGGGCTGGAACAGCTTGATCAATACATTAATCAGGACTTTAGCGAAGCCTGCGAGAAGATCTTCTACTGCACCGGCAAAGTGGTCGTCATGGGAATGGGCA
The DNA here is from genome assembly GCF_902485085.1 of uncultured Kluyvera sp. Lineage (NCBI taxonomy): Bacteria > Pseudomonadati > Pseudomonadota > Gammaproteobacteria > Enterobacterales > Enterobacteriaceae > Kluyvera > uncultured Kluyvera sp. The sequence continues at coordinate 20,292 of NZ_CABTJS010000180.1, read as the reverse complement.
AATCCGGGCATATTGGCCGCAAGATGGCAGCCACCTTCGCCAGCACCGGGACTTCTGCCTTTTTTGTTCACCCTGGTGAGGCAGCACACGGCGATTTAGGCATGGTAACGCCCCAGGATGTGGTGATTGCCCTGTCCAACTCCGGCGAGTCCAATGAAATTCTGGCGCTGATCCCGGTATTAAAACGTCTGCGCGTACCGCTTATCTGTATGACCAGCCGACCAGACAGCAGCATGGGCCGCGCGGCGGATATTCATTTGTGCGTCAAAGTCCCGCGTGAAGCCTGCCCGTTAGGGCTCGCTCCGACGTCCAGCACCACCGCAGCGCTGGTAATGGGCGATGCGCTGGCCGTTGCGTTGCTGAAAGCGCGCGGCTTTACCGCAGAAGATTTTGCGCTCTCCCACCCCGGTGGCGCATTAGGCCGCAAGCTTCTGCTGCGCGTTAACGATATTATGCACACTGGCGATGAGATACCGCACGTCAGCGTTGATGCCTCACTACGAGATGCCCTGCTGGAAATTACCCGTAAAAATCTGGGTATGACGGCCATTTGCGATGACAACATGCAGATCAAAGGTATTTTCACCGACGGCGACCTGCGACGCATCTTCGATACCGGTGCCGATGTGCGCAGCCTCGGCATTGCCGACGTCATGACGCCGGGCGGCATTCGTATTCGCCCCGGCATGCTGGCGGTCGATGCGCTGAACCTGATGCAATCCCGTCATATCACCTGCGTGCTGGTTGCCGATGGCGACCATCTGCTAGGTGTGATACATATGCACGACCTACTGCGCGCAGGCGTAGTGTAATCAAGGATATAAAGAATGAGTAATGCTGTCGCATCGGTCGCCACCTGTTATGGCCCGGTGAGTCCACAATTTATGGCGAAGGCGGAGAAAATCCGTCTGCTTATCCTCGACGTCGACGGGGTGCTTTCTGACGGCCTGATTTACATGGGCAACAGCGGTGAAGAACTCAAAGCGTTTAACGTCCGCGACGGCTATGGCGTACGCTGTGCGCTCACTTCAGATATCGAAGTGGCGATAATTACCGGGCGAAAAGCTAAACTGTTAGAAGACCGATGTGCGACGCTTGGCATCACCCATCTTTACCAGGGGCAGTCAGATAAACTGATCGCCTACCGTGAACTGCTCGCCACGCTGAACCTCCAGCCGGAAGAGGTCGCCTACGTCGGCGACGATCTGATTGACTGGCCGGTGATGGCGGAAATTGGCCTCAGCGTAGCGGTGGCGGATGCACACCCGCTGCTGCTGCCTCGCGCCGACTATGTGACGCGTATTGCAGGCGGCCGCGGAGCCGTTCGTGAAGTCTGCGACCTGCTGCTAATGGCGCAAGGGAAGCTGGAAGAAGCCAAAGGGCAATCGATATGAGTAAAACCAGACGTTGGGTTATCATTGTGCTATCGCTGGTTGCGCTTGTCCTGATCGGCCTGAACCTTGCCGATAAAGACGACAGCAGCCAGGTCGTGATTAACGCAAACGATCCAACCTATAAAAGCGAACATACCGATACCGTGGTGTACAGCCCCGAAGGCGCACTGAGCTACCGGTTAACCGCCGAGCATGTGGAGTATTTTTCCGATCAGGCAATATCGTGGTTTACCCACCCGTTCCTGACCACCTTTGACGCAAATAAAGTACCAACCTGGTCGATTAAAGCCGATAAAGCCAAGCTGACTAACGACCGCATGCTCTATCTCTATGGGCACGTTGAAATCAACGCGCTGACAGAAGACGCACAACTGCGTAAGATTACGACGGATAATGCCCAGGTGAACCTGACGACTCAGGATGTTTCCTCTGACGATCTGGTGACGTTATACGGAACAACATTTAATTCCAGCGGCCTGAAAATGCGCGGCAATTTACGCAGCAAGAACGCCGAGTTGATTGAAAAGGTTAGAACCTCTTATGAAATTCAGAACAAACAAACTCAGCCTTAAGCTGGCACTTGCCGGTTCTTTGCTGGCCGCCAGCCTGCCGGCCATGGCGCTTACTGGCGATACCAATCAGCCGATTCATATTGAATCCGATCAGCAGTCGCTGGATATGCAGGGCAACATCGTCACCTTCACCGGTAACGTCGTGGTGACCCAGGGCAGTATCAAAATCAATGCCGATAAGGTCGTCGTGACTCGTCCAGCGGACCAGAAAGGTAAAGAAGTCATCGACGGCTACGGTAACCCGGCCACCTTCTACCAGATGCAGGACAACGGCAAGCCGGTAAAAGGCCGCGCCTCGAAAATGCATTACGAGCTGGCGAACGACTTCGTCGTACTGACCGGCAATGCTTACCTTGAGCAGCTGGATAGCAACATCAAAGGCGACAAGATCACCTATCTGGTCAAAGAGCAGAAAATGCAGGCGTTTAGCGATAAAGGCAAACGCGTGACCACCGTTCTGGTTCCGTCGCAGCTGCAGGACAAATCCAAAGACCAGGCTCCGGCACAGAAGAAGAGTAACTAATTCGTTATGGCGACATTAACTGCAAAAAATCTGGCAAAGGCCTACAAAGGCCGCCGCGTCGTGGAAGATGTCAGTCTGACCGTGAATTCCGGTGAGATTGTGGGCCTGCTTGGGCCAAACGGCGCGGGCAAAACCACCACCTTCTACATGGTCGTTGGGATCGTGCCGCGCGATGCCGGCAATATCATCATCGACGATGAAGACATCAGCCTGCTGCCGCTGCACGCGCGCGCGCGTCGCGGCATTGGCTATCTGCCGCAGGAAGCCTCGATTTTCCGTCGTCTAAGCGTCTATGACAACCTGATGGCGGTGCTGCAGATCCGTGACGATCTGAGCAACGAACAGCGCGAAGACCGCGCCAAAGAGCTGATGGAAGAGTTTCACATCGAGCATCTGCGCGATAGCCTGGGCCAGGCGCTTTCCGGCGGTGAACGTCGCCGCGTTGAAATCGCCCGTGCGCTGGCGGCAAACCCGAAATTTATCCTGCTGGATGAACCGTTTGCCGGCGTTGACCCGATCTCCGTTATCGATATCAAACGCATCATCGAACACCTCCGTGACAGCGGCCTTGGCGTGCTTATCACCGACCACAACGTACGTGAAACACTGGCCGTATGTGAACGCGCCTATATCGTCAGCCAGGGGCACCTGATTGCCCACGGCACCCCGCAGGAGATCCTACAAGACGAACATGTTAAACGCGTGTATCTTGGGGAAGACTTCAGACTCTGATAGGGTAGTGGTTTACGACGTTAGCGGGAGATATTCGTTCTGAACATGAAGCAAGGTTTGCAATTAAGGCTCAGCCAACAGCTTGCCATGACGCCACAGCTGCAGCAGGCAATCCGTCTGTTGCAACTGTCTACGCTGGAACTTCAGCAGGAACTCCAGCAAGCGCTGGAGAGCAACCCCCTGCTTGAGCAAACCGATCTTCACGAAGAAGTTGAGACCCAGGAAACCGTCGATAACGAAACGCTGGACAGCGTCGACGCGCTGGAAAAGCCCGATATGCCCGAAGAGCTGCCGCTCGACGCCAGCTGGGATGAAATCTACACCGCCGGAACACCTTCCGGAACCGGGGCTGATTATCAGGACGATGAACTGCCGGTGTATCAGGGCGAAACCACCCAGTCACTGCAAGATTATCTGATGTGGCAGGTTGAGCTAACGCCGTTTACCGATACCGACCGGGCCATTGCGACCTCGATTGTCGACGCGGTAGACGATACCGGCTATCTCACCGTCACGGTGGAAGACATACATGAAGGCATCGGCGATGACGAGATTGGTCTCGATGAAGTGGAAGCCGTGCTCAAACGGATCCAACGGTTCGATCCGGTCGGCGTCGCCGCTAAAGATCTCCGTGATTGCCTGCTGATCCAACTCTCTCAGTTCTCTCCTACTACGCCGCGCATCGACGAAGCCCGCCTGATTATCAGCGATCATCTCGATCTGCTCGCTAATCATGACTTCCGCTCGCTGATGCGCGTCACGCGTCTGAAAGAAGACGTGTTGAAAGAGGCGGTGGATCTGATCCAATCATTGGATCCGCGCCCAGGTCAATCGATCCAGACCGGCGAGCCGGAGTATGTGATCCCTGACGTGCTGGTGCGCAAGGTGAACGGCCGCTGGGCCGTTGAATTGAACGCCGACAGCATCCCGCGTCTGCAAATCAACCAGCACTACGCGGGCATGTGTAACAACGCCCGTAATGACGCCGACAGCCAGTTTATCCGCAGCAACCTGCAGGATGCGAAGTGGCTGATTAAGAGTCTTGAGAGCCGTAATGATACGCTACTGCGGGTAAGCCGCTGCATCGTCGAGCAACAGCAGGCCTTTTTCGATCTCGGCGAAGAGTATATGAAACCGATGGTGCTGGCGGACATCGCCCAGACCGTCGAAATGCACGAGTCCACGATTTCGCGTGTTACCACGCAAAAGTATTTGCATAGCCCACGAGGCATTTTCGAGCTTAAGTATTTCTTTTCCAGTCACGTCAGCACCGAGGGCGGTGGCGAAGCTTCGTCCACGGCGATTCGCGCGCTGGTTAAGAAATTAATTGCCGCGGAGAACCCCGCAAAACCACTGAGCGACAGTAAACTGACCACCATGCTCTCTGAACAGGGTATCATGGTGGCACGGCGTACCGTTGCAAAGTACCGAGAGTCTTTATCCATTCCGCCGTCTAACCAGCGTAAACAACTGGTCTGACACAACTGATAAGGAAGACACTATGCAGCTCAACATCACTGGACACAACGTCGAAATTACCGATGCGATGCGCGAATTTGTGAATGCGAAATTCGTTAAGCTCGAACAGTATTTCGAGAGGATCAATCAGGTCTACATTGTGTTAAAGGTGGAGAAATTGACGCACATCTCGGACGCCACATTGCACGTTAACGGAGGCGAACTTCATGCCAGCGCGGAAGGGCAGGATATGTACGCCGCCATCGACGGTTTGATTGATAAACTGGCGAGACAGTTAAACAAGCATAAAGATAAACTAAAACAACATTGATTGTCCGAGCAGTCGCCCGATATGCCCGCATACCGGGCGATGCTTAGGTGAAATTATGACAAATAACGATTCGGCTCTTCAACTGAGCAATGTCCTTAACCAGGAATGTACCCGCAGTGCTGTGCACTGTCAGAGTAAAAAACGCGCGCTGGAAATCATCAGCGAACTGGCGGCAAAACAGCTGAGCCTACCTCCGCAGGTTGTCTTTGAGGCAATTTTGACCCGCGAGAAGATGGGCAGTACCGGTATTGGTAACGGTATCGCTATTCCTCACGGCAAGCTGGAAGAAGATACGCTGCGCGCGGTTGGCGTGTTTGTGCAGCTGGAAACCCCGATCGCCTTCGACGCCATCGACAATCAGCCCGTCGATTTACTCTTTGCGCTCCTGGTGCCGGCAGACCAGACCAAAACCCACCTGCATACGCTTTCTCTGGTGGCAAAACGCCTGGCGGATAAAACCATTTGCCGTCGTCTGCGTGCTGCGCAGAGCGACGAAGAGCTGTATCAAATCATCACCGATACGGAAACCCACGATGATGCATAATGGACATCACGTCGTACTGAGGAGAAACGGTACATGGTACTGATGATCGTCAGCGGCCGCTCAGGCTCCGGAAAATCGGTCGCCCTGCGCGCGCTGGAAGATATGGGCTTTTACTGCGTCGATAACCTGCCGGTCGTGCTGCTGCCAGAATTGGCAAAAACGCTTGCCGACCGTGAGATATCCGCCGCCGTCAGCATTGACGTGCGTAACATGCCCGAATCACCGGAAATCTTTGAGCGGGCAATGGAAAACCTGCCGGATAACTTCTCCCCGCAGCTGTTGTTCCTTGATGCCGATCGCAACACCCTGATTCGCCGCTACAGCGATACCCGCCGTCTGCACCCACTCTCCAGTAAGAATCTGTCGCTGGAAAGCGCCATTGATGAAGAGAGTAACCTGCTGGAACCGCTGCGCTCTCGCGCCGACCTTATCGTCGACACCTCCGAAATGTCAGTTCATGAACTGGCCGAGATGCTGCGTACTCGCCTGCTGGGTAAACGCGAGCGTGAGCTGACGATGGTATTCGAATCCTTTGGCTTCAAGCACGGCATTCCTATCGATGCTGACTACGTTTTTGACGTACGCTTCCTGCCAAACCCGCACTGGGATCCTAAGCTGCGTCCGATGACTGGCCTGGATAAACCGGTCGCCGCGTTCCTCGACAGGCACACGGAAGTTCACAATTTTATCTATCAAACGCGCAGCTATCTTGAGCTATGGTTACCTATGCTGGAAACCAACAACCGTAGCTATCTGACCGTTGCTATCGGTTGTACTGGCGGTAAACACCGTTCGGTCTACGTTGCCGAACAGCTGGCTGACTACTTCCGATCGCGCGGTAAGAACGTGCAGTCTCGTCACCGGACGCTGGAAAAACGCAAATCATGACCGTAAAGCAGACCGTTGAGATAACCAACAAGCTGGGCATGCACGCTCGCCCGGCGATGAAGTTGTTTGAGCTGATGCAGCATTTCGACGCAGAAGTTCTGCTGCGTAACGATGAAGGGACCGAAGCGGAGGCAAATAGCGTGATTGCGCTGCTGATGCTGGACTCAGCCAAGGGTCGCCAGATTGAAGTCGAAGCCACCGGGCCGCAGGAAGAAGAAGCACTGGCCGCGGTGATTGCGCTGTTTAACGCCGGGTTCGACGAAGACTAGTCTCGTAGGCCGGATAAGGCGTTTACGCCGCCATCCGGCGATACAGCGGCGCCTTACAATGCCTGATGGCGCTACGCTTATCAGGCCTACAAAATTCACCGCAACCTGCGGTTAATACAGCTTATTCTCCCGCATAAACCCTTCCCCGCCCAGTTGACGCATCTGACGTAATATCCACGCCTGGCGACTACGCACATACCCTGACGGCGCGCTGGCTTTAAAACGGAGCGGGTTCGGCAACACGGCGGCCAGCAGTGCGGCTTCGGCCATCGTCAACCTGCTCGCGGGCTTGTGGAAATAGCGTTGAGACGCGGCTTCCACGCCAAAAATACCGTCACCGAATTCAGCAATGTTCAGGTACACGGTCAGGATGCGTTTCTTACTCCAGACTGTTTCCATGCCCAGCGTCAGACCCGCTTCCAGCCCTTTACGCACCCAGCTACGGCCATCCCACAAGAACAGGTTTTTCGCCGTTTGCTGCGAGAGCGTAGAAGCTCCGCGGATACGGTTTTCATTGCGCTCGTTGTGCGCCAGCGCTTTCTCAATCGCCGAGACGTCAAACCCCCAATGATCCGGGAATTTTTGGTCTTCAGCGGCAATCACCGCCAGCCCCATAAACGGCGAGATAGCATCCATGCTGACCCAATCAGAGTGTGCCACGTAGCCAAAGTCGCCCGTCATCCAGGCGCCAAGCTGACGCTCAATCATCACTGCGGAAAATGGAACCGGCAAAAAACTGAACGCGGCGATGCCGCCGCCCCAGAAAAGCGCCAGCAACAGCAACAGTCGCCAGAACAATTGTTTTAGCCCCGCTACTTTCCTTAAAGCCATCTTCTTCACGCTAACTCTCTGACGCCGATTAATATTTCTGATTAAGTCGTTATGCTTCACACATTTTACTGATTCACGTAACAAACATTTTAAGTTTTGCTATCTTATTGAGCGTGCAATCGTATTTCAGGTTGTGTCATCAACAAAAAACAAGCTAATCATCTGACGCAGCCACCAGTTCCCTGGTGTTGGCGCAGTATTCGCGCACCCCGGTCTAGCCGGGGTCATTTTTTATCAGCGTTCGCCACCCAGGCTTTTAATACCGCGACATCCTGCTGCCACTCGGATTTCATTTCCTCAACCCATTCACCGACGTTATCCCACCAGGCCGGAAGGTCGGGAGACTGGATCTGTTGCCCCAGCTGTTGCAGGTGACGCAAGCCGACGGAACCGGCCGCGCCTTTAATCTTATGACCTTCTTCAACAATGCCTTTCTGGTCGCGCGCGGTCAGGTTCGATTCCAGTACCGCGAGGTAGCCCGGCATCATTTTCTCGAAGACCGCCAGACCGTCGGTAATCAGCTTCGGCCCAACCAGTTCGAGGTACTGCTCCAGCATCGGAATATCCAGTAGCTGCTGCGATTTGCTGCTTTCAACAGGGGTCACGGTACTCTCCTCTTCGTCTTCAACGGTATCCCAGAACTTCTTGATCATCGCGGTCAGGGCCGGTACCGAGAGCGGTTTACTCAGCACATCGTCCATCCCGGCTTCCAGATACTCTTTCTTATCTTTCAGTACGTTAGCCGTCAGCGCAACCAGCGGAGGCAGGTCGTCGGCGTGGTATTTACGCGTCAGTTCGCGGGAGATATCCAACCCCGTCATATCCGGCAGTTGGATATCCAGCAGCACCAGGTCATATTCGCCCGGCGTAAACATCTCCAGCGCATCTTTGCCGGTCATGGCGACATCCACGCTGTTGCCCAGTTTCTCTAGCACCGAACGGGCGACAATCACGTTCAATTCAATGTCTTCCACCAGCAGGACGTGCAGCGCAGGCAGCGGCATTTCATCGTCCTCAAACGCATCTTCAACCTCTTCCGCCACCGCTGGTGCATGCACCGTCAAGGTGAAGGTCGCGCCGTGTCCGGCCTGGCTTGAGACTTCAATATCACCGCCCATGCTTTTCGCCAGACGACGAGAGACCGCGAGGCCAATGCCGGTCCCGGTGGCAGGTTTACCGCCCTGGCTGTCTTTAACCTGATAATACATGGCGAAGATTTTATCCTGCTCTTCCTGCGGGATACCGATACCGGAGTCTTCGACTTCAAAGTGAAGCATATCGCCTGCGTCATAGCGTACGCGCACCGTCACGCTGCCCTTCTGGGTAAACTTCACGGCGTTGCTGATAAGGTTCCACAGGATCTGGCGCAGTCGGGTGCCGTCGGTAATCACCTTATGCGGCAGCGGTAACGTTGGCTCCATCACGAAGCGCAGACCTTTTTGCTGCGCCTGCAGACCGGAGAGGTTTTCCAGGTCGGCCAGGAAACCTGTGAAATCGACCGGCTGGTTATCCAACTGGACTTTGCGACGTTCCATTTTGTCCATATCGATAATATCGTTGAAGATATTACCCAGCGTGACCGCCGAGACATGGATGGTTTTCAGGTATTTTTCTTGTTCAGCCGTCAGGTTGGTGTCGAGCAGAATGCGGCTTAAGCCGACGATGCCATTCAGCGGCGTACGCAGCTCATGGCTGATGGTAGAAATAAAGGTAGTCTTATCGCGGCTGGCACGCTCAAGCGCATCCTGATAGCGCTTACGCTCGGTAATATCGCGGCCAAAGCCCATCAGGCCGTGGCGTTTACCCACGCGGTCGTAATACGGCACTTTACGAATCTCGAAGCAGGCTTTGCGTCCGTCGGGATAATCAAGCCACTGTTCGTAGGTGAGCGAGACGTTGTGGCGGAAGACTTTTTCATCGGTTTCAATGACTTTCGCCGCTGCTTCAGGCGCATAAACCTCTTCCGGGTGCAGGTGAATCAACTGCTTCTCGCTTTTGCCGGTCAGCAATTCCATCGCCCGGTTACAGCCGGAGAACTCTTTATCTTCATTGCGATAGAAAACCAAATCCGGAGAAGCATCAAGGAAAGAGCGCAGGAAGGAGGATTGTTGCTCGAGGCGGATCTGCGTTTCTTCGCGCTCCTGTACCTCAATTCGCAACTGCTCTAGCGTCGCAAGGCGCTCGGCCTCGGCTTTTTCGCGATCGCTAATCTCCTGATTGAGCTGCGAAATATTGTCTTTGAGCTGGACGTTCAGCTTGAGGTCGCGCTCGCGCATCTCTTCAAGCTTCTCCACCAACCGGGAGAGACGTTGTCGTGACTCTTCAAGCTGTTCAACCACGACCGAAAGGAAGTAGACCGCCCAGGGCGTAATCAGCAAACCAAAGAAGATAGAACGGATAACATCAATGCTTTCAACCTGGCCGTGCAGCACCATGGTTACCGCCATTTGTACCACAATGGCCAACACCACCAGCGCCAGCGCCAACAGCATGGAGAAACGTACCAGACCCAGCTTCATCATCAGGTCGACGTAATACTGCGCCAGCATACGAATTTGCTTCATAAGGGATTCCTTAACGACAACGTCGTTCAATAATACCCAATTCTGAGCGTGGCGCGGTAGGTTGTGCGAAAAATGCGGGGATTATCTGCTAATTGGGCCACGGAGCCATTCCCGGCGGCGCTTCGCTTGGCCGGGCTACACGGCTACATTGCCGTTGTAGGCCGGATAAGGCAGCGCCGCCATCCGGCAATGGGCGCTATGGCTGCACCCACGGAGTGCCCAGCGCCGAGCCCTGCACGCCATGTTCGTTCAGGTACTTATCCAGCTCGACCATTCCTGTCCAGCGGTTCTCACACCACAGCGGAGCCAGCAGCGTCGGGCGACGTGCGCTGGCGGAGATGCGATGATAAATCACCTCCGGCGGCGTATGGCGAATCATCTCGCCCGCGGTTACCGTATAGTCGTCCAGCTCAAGACCGTTCAGGCGCCCGGCTTCCCAGGATTTGGCCATGATGCTGCCGGTAACAATATGCAGCGGATGCAGCTTAATGCCGTCAACACCGGTTTCAACCACCTGCTGGAGCGTCTCCAGGCATTCGCTCTGCCCTTCGCCCGGCAGGCCGACAATCAGGTGGCTACATACCTTCAGCCCGCGTTCGCGCGCCAGACGTGTGGTGTTCTGATAGCAGGCGAAATCATGGCCACGGTTAATCCGGTGCAGCGTTTTATCGTGCGCCGTTTGCAGGCCGAGCTCCAGCCACACTTCATAGCCCTGCTCGTGGTACTCACTTAGCAGGTCGAGTACCGCCTCCGGCACGCAGTCCGGGCGCGTGCCAACGCACAGCCCAACAATATTTGCCTGGCTTACCGCCTGTTGATACATCGAACGCAGCACCTGCACTTCGGCAAAGGTGCTGGTATAGGCCTGGAAATAGGCCAGATAGCGTTTTGCGCGGTTCACCAGCTGCGCCTGATGCGCCAGCTGCTCGGCAATCGACTTATGCTGCTGCTCTTCATCGGCAAACGAGGCGACATTACAGAACGTACAGCCGCCGCGGCCGATGGTGCCATCGCGGTTTGGGCAGCTAAATCCACCATGCAGCGTCAGTTTATGAACCTTTTCGCCATAACGGCGCGTAAGATCCCCACCAAACATATTGACTAATTTTTGTAACTGCATAATCTGATAGACCGGCCTGAAGAAAGGGGCCAAGCCTGCCACTTTTAGTCTCGATCGGCGATGACCTGGATCAATCGCCATGTAGACCTTTTATCTCATTGCATAACAAATCAAAATAACTGCAATTTCATTCAAAGCCGTATAGATTATTTTTACTTATGTTCAGCGGCTAATTTGCAATAATCTATCTGCCGTTGAAAAACAGAGTGATCCTATACCCCCACACTCCATGCCAGCATTAAATGCTACTTATTGCAGAATAAACAGTGCATGACGATTAAAACAGCGCTTTCAGATAGTGAGACAGATCACACTCGTGAATCCCCTTCAGCGCGGTTAACGTCAGTCTAAAATGTCATATTTTTCTTATATATCATTGCGTTAATTGCTCTATAGCACATTTCTGTATAAATAAGATTGCCATTTGACCTATGTATCGATTCCCGATAAGTTGGGAATCCGCTGGAAGCTTTCTGGATGAGCAGTCTGCTCATCATATTTATGCAGTAATTGAGATTCCCTCTTAAGCAAGTCCTCAAACTTGTGCGACCTACGCGAAAAGGATAAAAGAGGGCGAATGCGAGGTTAGGCAGATGAATGCCATACCCCGTCGCCATGCTCTTGCTGTGCCTTGCGCGCAATCGATTAAGGGGGCGTCCCGTAGAGCCTGGGGAGGTTCACTGATATGTTGTACGATAAATCCCTTGAGAGGGATAACTGTGGTTTCGGCCTGATCGCCCACATAGAAGGCGAACCTAGCCACAAGGTAGTGCGTACCGCGATACACGCACTGGCCCGAATGCAGCACCGCGGCGCAATACTCGCCGATGGTAAAACCGGTGACGGTTGTGGCCTGCTGCTGCAAAAACCTGACCGTTTCTTTCGCATCGTCGCCGAAGAGCGCGGCTGGCGCTTAGCGAAAAACTATGCCGTTGGGATGCTGTTCCTGAATAAGGATCCTGAACTGGCTGCGGCGTCTCGCCGTGTTGTAGAAGAAGAACTGCAGCGTGAAACCCTGTCTATCGTCGGCTGGCGCGACGTGCCAACCAATGAAGGCGTGCTGGGTGAGATCGCCCTCTCCTCTCTGCCTCGCATTGAACAAATTTTCGTTAACGCCCCTGCGGGCTGGCGTCCACGCGATATGGAACGCCGTCTGTTTATCGCCCGTCGCCGTATCGAAAAACGCCTCCAGGAAGATAAAGACTTCTACGTTTGTAGCCTGTCGAACCTGGTCAACATCTATAAAGGTCTGTGTATGCCGGCGGATTTGCCGCGCTTCTACCTGGACCTCGCGGACCTGCGTCTGGAGTCGGCCATCTGCCTGTTCCACCAGCGCTTCTCCACCAACACCGTTCCACGCTGGCCGCTGGCTCAGCCGTTCCGCTACCTGGCGCACAACGGCGAAATCAACACCATCACCGGTAACCGCCAGTGGGCACGCGCGCGTACCTATAAGTTCCAGACCCCGCTAATCCCGGATCTGCACGACGCTGCGCCTTTCGTTAACGAAACCGGCTCCGACTCCAGCTCCATGGATAACATGCTTGAGCTGCTGCTGGCAGGCGGGATGGACATCATTCGCGCCATGCGTCTGCTGGTACCACCGGCCTGGCAGAATAACCCGGATATGGACCCGGACCTGCGTTCGTTCTTCGACTTTAACTCCATGCACATGGAGCCGTGGGACGGCCCGGCAGGTATCGTCATGTCTGACGGTCGCTATGCCGCCTGTAACCTCGACCGTAACGGTCTGCGCCCGGCGCGCTACGTCATCACCAAAGACAAGCTCATCACCTGCGCTTCTGAAGTCGGTATCTGGGATTACCAGCCTGACGAAGTGGTTGAAAAAGGCCGTGTAGGCCCAGGCGAGCTGATGGTTATCGACACCCGCAGTGGCCGCATTCTGCACTCTGCTGAAACCGACAACGATCTGAAAAGCCGCCACCCGTACAAAGAGTGGATGGAGAAAAACGTTCGCCGCCTGGTGCCGTTTGAAGATCTGGCCGATGACCGTGTTGGCAGCCGCGAGCTGGACGACGATACGCTTGCCAGCTATCAGAAACAGTTTAACTACAGCGCCGAAGAGCTGGATTCCGTTATCCGCGTGCTCGGCGAAAATGGCCAGGAAGCGGTCGGCTCAATGGGTGACGATACCCCGTTTGCCGTGCTCTCCAGCCAGCCGCGTATTATTTACGACTATTTCCGTCAGCAGTTTGCGCAGGTGACCAACCCGCCAATCGACCCGCTGCGTGAAGCGCACGTGATGTCGCTGGCGACCAGCATCGGCCGTGAAATGAACGTCTTCTGCGAAGCGGAAGGCCAGGCGCACCGTCTGAGCTTCAAATCACCGATTCTGCTGTACTCCGATTTCAATCAGCTCACCACGATGAAAGAGGAGCACTACCGCGCCGATACGCTGGATATCACCTTCGATGTGACGGAAACCAACCTTGAAGAGACGGTGAAAGCGCTGTGCGACAAAGCCGAAGAGATGGTACGCAGTGGTACCGTTTTGCTGGTGCTTTCTGACCGTAACATCGCCAAAAATCGTCTGCCGGTACCGGCACCGATGGCGGTAGGCGCCATTCAGGCTCGTCTGGTTGATAAGAGCCTGCGCTGCGATGCCAACATCATCGTCGAAACCGCCAGCGCCCGCGACCCGCACCACTTCGCGGTACTGCTCGGCTTTGGCGCCACGGCAATCTACCCGTACCTGGCTTATGAAACCCTGGGACGTCTGATTGATACGCATGCTATCGAGAAAGACTACCGCACGGTGATGCTGAACTACCGTAACGGCATCAACAAAGGCCTGTACAAGATCATGTCCAAAATGGGCATCTCGACCATCGCGTCCTATCGCTGCTCCAAGCTGTTTGAAGCCGTGGGTCTGCACGATGACGTGGTTGAGAACTGCTTCCAGGGCGTGGTTAGCCGCATCGGCGGTGCATCGTTCGACGACTTCCAGCAGGACCTGCTGAACCTGTCGAAACGTGCCTGGCTGGCGCGTAAACCGCTGGATCAGGGCGGCCTGCTCAAATACGTTCACGGCGGCGAATATCACGCTTATAACCCGGACGTGGTGCGCACCCTGCAACAGGCAGTACAGAGCGGTGAGTACAGCGATTACAAAGAATATGCAGAGCTGGTGAACAACCGTCCTGCGGCAACACTGCGCGATCTGCTGGCGATCACCCCGAACGGGGAAACCGTCAACCTGGCCGACGTTGAACCAGCAAGCGACCTGTTCAAACGTTTCGACACCGCAGCGATGTCTATCGGCGCACTGAGCCCGGAAGCACACGAAGCGCTGGCTGAAGCGATGAACAGCATCGGCGGTAACTCGAACTCCGGCGAAGGCGGCGAAGACCCGGCGCGTTACGGTACCAACAAAGTATCGCGCATTAAGCAGGTGGCTTCCGGTCGCTTTGGCGTGACCCCAGCGTATCTGGTTAACGCCGACGTGATTCAGATTAAAGTTGCCCAGGGCGCGAAGCCAGGCGAAGGCGGTCAGTTGCCGGGTGATAAAGTCACCCCGTACATCGCCAAACTGCGCTATTCCGTACCGGGCGTGACGCTGATTTCTCCGCCACCGCACCACGATATTTACTCTATCGAGGATCTGGCGCAGCTGATTTTCGACCTGAAACAGGTCAACCCGAAAGCGATGATCTCCGTGAAGCTGGTTTCCGAACCGGGCGTCGGCACTATCGCCACGGGGGTAGCGAAAGCTTACGCTGACCTGATTACCATCGCTGGCTATGACGGCGGCACCGGCGCAAGCCCGCTGTCTTCCGTCAAATATGCGGGCTGCCCGTGGGAACTGGGCCTGGTGGAAACCCAGCAGGCGCTGGTCGCTAACGGTCTGCGTCACAAGATTCGTCTGCAGGTAGACGGCGGCCTGAAAACCGGCGTCGACATTATTAAAGCGGCGATCCTCGGCGCGGAAAGCTTCGGCTTCGGCACCGGTCCAATGGTCGCGCTGGGCTGTAAATACCTGCGTATTTGCCACCTGAACAACTGTGCAACCGGTGTTGCAACTCAGGATGACAAACTGCGTAAGAACCACTATCACGGCCTGCCGTTCAAAGTGACTAACTACTTTGAATTTATCGCCCGTGAAGTGCGCGAGCTGATGGCCGAGTTGGGCGTAACCCGCCTCGTAGACCTGATTGGCCGCACCGACCTGCTCAAAGAGCTGGATGGTTTCACCGCCAAGCAGCAGAAGCTGGAGCTATCTCGTTTGCTGGAAACCGCCGAGCCGCACCCAGGTAAAGCGCTGTACTGCACCGAGAACAACCCGCCGTTTGATAACGGCGTGCTGAACGCACAGCTGCTACAGCAGGCGAAACCGTTTGTTGATGACCGCCAGAGCAAAACCTTCTGGTTCGACATCCGCAACACCGACCGCTCCGTAGGGGCCTCGCTGTCTGGCTATATTGCCCAGACGCACGGCGACCAGGGACTGGCATCGGATCCGATTAAAGCGCACTTCAGCGGCACCGCAGGTCAGAGCTTCGGCGTGTGGAACGCAGGCGGCGTTGAGCTGTACCTAACCGGCGATGCCAACGACTACGTCGGTAAAGGTATGGCGGGTGGTCTGCTGGCGATTCGTCCTCCGGTGGGTTCTTCCTTCCGCAGCCATGAAGCGAGCATTATCGGTAACACCTGCCTGTACGGTGCGACCGGCGGTCGTCTGTACGCCGCAGGGCGTGCGGGTGAACGTTTCGGCGTACGTAACTCCGGGGCGATTACCGTGGTGGAAGGTATTGGCGACAACGGCTGTGAATACATGACCGGCGGCATCGTCTGCGTGCTGGGCAAAACGGGCGTTAACTTCGGCGCCGGTATGACGGGCGGCTTCGCCTACGTACTGGATGAAGACGGTGATTTCCGTAAACGCGTGAACCCGGAACTGGTGGAAGTGCTGGATGTCGACTCGCTGGCGATTCATGAAGAGCACCTGCGCGGTCTGATTACCGAACATGTGCAGTTAACCGGTTCTTCCCGCGGCGAAGAGATCCTGGCGCACTGGCCGTCTTACTCCGCGAAGTTCGCGCTGGTTAAGCCGAAGTCCAGTGATGTGAAAGCCCTGTTGGGTCACCGTAGTCGTAGCGCAGCTGAGCTGCGTGTGCAGGCGCAGTAAGAGGTCATCATGAGTCAGAACGTTTATCAATTTATCGACCTGCAGCGCGTTGATCCGCCAAAGAAACCGCTGAAGATCCGCAAGATCGAATTTATTGAGATCTACGAGCCGTTTTCCGAAGGACAGGCCAAAGCACAGGCAGACCGCTGCCTGTCCTGCGGTAACCCTTACTGCGAGTGGAAATGTCCGGTACATAACTACATCCCGAACTGGCTGAAGCTCGCCAACGAGGGACGTATTTTTGAGGCAGCCGAGCTGTCGCACCAGACCAACACCCTGCCGGAAGTTTGCGGGCGCGTTTGCCCGCAGGACCGCCTGTGCGAAGGTTCATGTACGCTGAACGACGAGTTCGGCGCAGTGACCATCGGCAACATCGAACGCTATATCAACGATAAAGCGTTCGAGATGGGCTGGCGTCCAGACCTGACCGGCGTGAAGCAAACCGGCAAAAAAGTCGCCATCATCGGTGCGGGCCCTGCGGGCCTGGCATGCGCCGACGTGCTGACCCGTAACGGCGTGAAGGCTGTGGTCTTTGACCGTCACCCTGAAATCGGCGGTCTGCTGACCTTCGGTATCCCGGCCTTCAAGCTGGAAAAAGAGGTGATGACCCGCCGCCGTGAAATCTTCACAGGCATGGGCATTGAGTTCAAACTCAACGTCGAAGTGGGCCGTGATGTGCAACTGGACGACCTGCTGAAGGATTACGACGCCGTCTTCCTCGGCGTGGGCACCTATCAGTCCATGCGCGGCGGCCTGGAGAACGAAGACGCGTCCGGCGTATTCGACGCTCTGCCATTCCTGATTGCCAACACCAAGCAGATTATGGGCTTTGGTGAAACCGCCGAAGAACCGTACGTCAGCATGGAAGGCAAGCGCGTGGTGGTACTGGGCGGCGGTGATACCGCGATGGACTGCGTGCGCACCTCCATTCGTCAGAATGCGGCTCACGTTATCTGTGCTTATCGTCGTGACGAAGAGAACATGCCAGGTTCGAAACGCGAAGTGAAAAACGCGCGTGAAGAAGGCGTGGAATTCCAGTTCAACATCCAGCCGCTGGGCATTGAAGTGAATGCTAATGGCAAAGTGAGCGGCGTGAAGATGGCGCGTACCGAAATGGGCCAGCCGGATGCGAAAGGCCGCCGTCGCGCGGAAATTGTCGCCGGCTCCGAGCATGTCATCCCGGCCGATGCCGTCGTGATGGCGTTTGGCTTCCGTCCACACAGCATGGAATGGCTGGCGAAACACAGCGTTGAGCTGGACTCTCAGGGCCGCATCATTGCGCCCGAAGGTCACGAAAATGCCTTCCAGACCAGCAACCCGAAAATCTTCGCCGGTGGTGACATCGTGCGCGGTTCGGATCTGGTGGTGACAGCGATTGCCGAAGGCCGTAAGGCGGCTGACGGGATTATGAACTGGCTGGAAGTGTAAGAAGACTCTTCTATGGCCCCTGTCCACATTTGCAGACAGGGGCTTTTTTCTTCGTATATCCCCGCCATTCTTTGAAAGCTACTCGCAATTCAGACTGCAAGTCTTTGTAATTATTAGAACGCGGATTGATCACTTCAGCGCCCGGGCGTATTGATAGCGGCAAAATTTCACATTGCGACTATCACTACAGGGATGAAATATGAACACGCCGACGTCACCTCAAAACGCAGATGATTATCAGCAGATCCATGACGGTATTATTCATCTGGTCGATTGCGCACGAACTGAAATAGTTCGCAGCGTTAACGCACTCATGACCGCGACATACTGGGAAATTGGCCGACGCATTGTCGAATTTGAGCAAGGCGGTGAAACCAGAGCGGCTTATGGTGAACAGCTCATTGATCGTTTATCGCAGGATTTAAGCCAAAGGTATAAACGCGGTTTTTCTACAAGAATCCTGTGGCAAATACGCAATTTTTACATTTGTTTTCAACACATTGAAATTCCGCAGACAGTGTCTGCAGAATCTCAATATCTCATACAGCTGGCCAAGTTTTTCCCACTTCCCTGGTCTGCATACGTCCGCCTCCTGTCGGTTAAAAGTCCCGATGCGCGCAGCTTTTACGAGAAAGAGACGCTGCGTTGTGGCTGGTCGGTGCGGCAGTTAGACAGGCAAATTGCCACACAATTTTACGAGCGGATACTGCTGTCCCGCGATAAAACGGCCATGCTACAACAGAGTGCGCCCGCCACCGCCGAGGTGGCGCCAGAGCAGGCAATACGCGACCCGTTCATTCTGGAATTTCTGGACCTGAAAGACGAGTATTCAGAGTCCGATCTTGAAGAGGCCCTGCTCAACCATCTGATGGATTTTATGCTGGAACTCGGTGATGATTTTGCATTTGTAGGCCGTCAGCGTCGCTTGCGGATTGACGACAGCTGGTTTCGCATCGACCTGCTATTTTTCCACCGGAAATTACGCTGTCTGTTGGTTATCGACCTGAAAGTAGGCAAATTCAGCTATGCCGATGCAGGACAAATGAATATGTACCTGAACTATGCGAAAGAGCACTGGACTATGCCGGGAGAGAACCCGCCCGTGGGGTTAATCTTGTGCGCGGCGAAAGGGGCTGGGGAAGCGCACTATTCATTGAATGGTTTACCCAATACCGTGATGGCAAGCGAATACAGAGTACAGCTGCCTGATGAAAAGCGGCTGGCAGATGAGCTGATTCGCTCACAAAAGGCATTGGCCGCGCAGGGTAACTTATTATCAAACTGACATAACAAAACAGGCCCCAAAGGGCCTGTTCTCATCTTACTTCACAACGCGCAGCGCCGGTCGCCCACCGCGAGGCGGTGGCGGCGTATCATCCGGATCGTTGTCATCGCTAATATCAGGCTTATCGCCATCAATCACCGACATCACCGTTTCGCTTCCACCGTTATCCACGGCTTCATCGTCGTTGAAGCTGTCCGCATTCTCATCGTACGCGGCTTCAGGTTCGAACATGGTTCCAGCGCCGTTTTCACGGGCATAGATAGCCAGCACGGCAGCCAGCGGCACATTAACCTGACGCGGTACGCCGCCAAAGCGCGCGTTAAAGCGCACTTCATCGTTGGCCAGTTCAAGATTGCCCACCGCGCGTGGCGCGATATTCAATACGATCTGTCCATCGCGCGCGTACTCCATTGGTACGTTCACGCCTGGCATCATGACATCGACCACCAGATGCGGCGTCAGCTGGTTATCCAGCAGCCACTCGTAGAACGCACGCAGCAGGTACGGGCGGCGTGGAGAAAGCTGTGAAACTTCCATTCAATTAACCCCGGCCAAGGCGCATTTCGCGCTCGGCTTCCGTTAAAGAGGCGAGGAAAGAATCACGTTCGAAGACGCGAGTCATATAGCCTTTCAGCTCTTTCGCACCGGCACCAACCAGCTCGATACCCATGACAGGCAAGCGCCACAGCAGTGGAGCCAGGTAGCAATCGACAATACTGAACTCGTCGCTCAGGAAAAATGGCTTCTGAGTGAAGACCGGCGCAATCGCCAGCAGCTCTTCACGCAGTTGCTTACGTGCAGCATCCGCCTGAGCAGCAGAACCGTTCATCACGGTGTTCATCAGTGAGTACCAGTCTTTTTCGATGCGGTGCATGTACAGACGGCTTTCACCGCGTGCGACCGGGTAGACAGGCATCAGCGGCGGATGAGGGAAACGCTCATCCAGGTATTCCATAATGATGCGTGACTCCCACAGAGTCAGTTCACGATCCACCAGTGTCGGTACGCTTTGATTCGGGTTGAGGTCAATCAGATCCTGCGGTGGATTGTCCTTTTCCACATGCTCTATCTCAAAGCTGACGCCTTTCTCAGCCAGCACGATGCGGACCTGATGGCTATAGATGTCAGTAGGACCAGAAAACAGCGTCATTACCGAACGTTTGTTGGCAGCGACAGCCATGAAAACCTCCAGGTATATTCAGAATTT
>NZ_CABTJS010000179.1:0-40075 GCF_902485085.1 uncultured Kluyvera sp. | reverse complement strand
TAGGGGTTCATAAGGTACGGCCCGTACTGAACCCGGGTAGGCTGCTTGAGCCAGTGAGCGATTGCTGGCCTAGATGAATGACTGTCCACGACAGAACCCGGCTTATCGGTCAGTTTCACTCTTTAAAGAAAACCCCGCCTCGGCGGGGTTTTTGCTTTTCAGCATCTGGCAAAGCACGCGCTGCATCGTAGCGTAATATTCTGATTGTTTACCATATCCATACAAACAATGGAGTTATTCACTAAATCGAGGCGTTGGTGTGATAGCCATCATTTTTTGCCTTTCTTTAACGTCACATCTTATTAACATGGCGCGTTGTGCTATCTCACAAAACCTTCGCAGCGCTCAACGTCTCAGAAATCATTATCAAGTTAAAATTACTTAAAAAACAATTAATTATAATTATCCATTCGAAAGCAAAAACCACCGAAATCTCTCTTTTATTAGTAAAAGAGAAATACATTGGTTAATTTTGCGCTAATCATAGGAATATTTTCTATTTTCAGCGTTTCCCTACGTAAAGAGTTGCAAGCTTTTTCTCCTGAACCCGCGTTATCATTTTCTTACTCTAAAAAAGGCAGTGAATAAGCCTGTAATATTCGGACTATCCGGAACATCAAACTGTAATAAAACAATAAACCCCTACACACTAAGAGTGAGAATTTGTTATGGAAACAATCTCAGTTGCACCCGCACAGACGTCGTCTGCGGCCGCTCGAGCGGGCATGTCAGAAAGTGAATGGCAGGAGGCAATAAAATTCGACAGTACCGACGTTGGCTGGGTCATTATGAGTATCGGGATGGCTATCGGGGCGGGGATCGTGTTCTTACCCGTTCAGGTTGGCCTGATGGGGCTGTGGGTCTTCCTGCTCTCCTCGATCGTCGGCTACCCGGCGATGTACCTGTTCCAGCGTCTGTTTATTAATACGCTTGCTGAATCACCGGAGTGTAAAGACTACCCGAGCGTTATCAGCGGCTACCTCGGCAAAAACTGGGGGATCTTGCTTGGCGCGCTCTACTTCATCATGTTGGTTATCTGGATGTTCGTTTACTCCACGGCGATTACCAACGACAGCGCCTCTTATCTGCATACTTTCGGCGTCACCGATGGGCTGCTCTCGGAAAACCCATTCTATGGTCTGGTGCTTATCTGCGTGCTGGTGGCCATTTCGTCGCGCGGTGAAAAGCTGCTGTTTAAAGTCTCCAGCCTTATGGTGCTGACTAAGCTGCTGGTCGTGGCGGCGCTGGGTGTATCGATGGTGGGGATGTGGCATCTGTACAACGCCGGCACGCTGCCGCCGATGGGTTTGCTGATTAAAAACGCCATCATTACGCTGCCATTTACCCTGACCTCTATCCTGTTTATTCAGACCCTGAGCCCGATGGTTATCTCTTATCGCTCAAAGGAGAAATCCCGCGAAGTGGCGCGCCACAAAGCGCTGCGGGCGATGAACATTGCCTTCGGTATTCTGTTCGTGGTGGTCTTCTTCTACGCCGTCTCCTTTACGCTGGCGATGGGCCACGATGAAGCGGTGAAAGCCTATGAGCAGAACATCTCGGCGCTGGCGATTGCCGCCCAGTTTATTAACGGCAGCGCGGGTGCGTGGGTCACCGTGGTGAGCGTCATTCTCAATATCTTTGCCGTGATGACCGCGTTCTTTGGCGTTTATCTGGGCTTTCGCGAAGCAACGCAGGGGATTGTTATCAACCTGCTGCGCCGCAAAATGCCGGAAGACAAAATCAATCAGAAGCTGGTTCAGCGCGGGATTATGATCTTCGCCATCCTGCTGGCCTGGAGCGCCATTGTGCTCAATGCGCCGGTGCTGAGCTTCACCTCTATCTGTAGCCCGATTTTCGGCATGGTGGGTTGCCTGATTCCGGCCTGGCTGGTTTACAAAGTTCCGGCGCTACACAAATACAAAGGCGTCTCGCTGGTGATTATCATCATTACCGGCCTGCTGCTCTGCGTCTCTCCATTCCTGGCATTCTCCTGATTTACGCGTGGTAACGAATATGGTTGAAGTAACAATGAATCCGCTGTGGGACGATATGATTCTGGCGGTAAAACAGAATGTGAAGCCCGCAATGGGCTGCACCGAGCCGGTCTCGCTGGCGCTGGCAAGCGCGATTGCGGCTTCTCACCTGGCGGGGCGTATCAGCCATATTGAGGCTAAGGTATCGCCAAACCTGATGAAAAACGGCATGGGCGTTACCGTACCGGGCACGGGAATGGTTGGCTTGCCGATTGCCGCCGCGCTGGGTGCGCTGGGCGGTGATGCACAGGCTGGGTTAGAGGTCTTGAAGGGCGCGTCGGTGGAGGATATTACGGCGGCCAAGGTTCTGCTGGCCAGCGGTAAAGTGTCGGTGACCATGGAAGACCCGTGCGATGACGTGTTGTACGCCAGCGCAACGGTTCATACTCTCGACGAATCGGCCACGGTGACCATTGCTGGCGGTCATACACGCGTCATTCGCATCGTGAAAAATGGCGTGACGCTGCTGGATGCCAGCAATTGCGAGGGAGCAGAGGAGGAGCAAGCCACCTCGCTTGAACACGTCACGCTGCAGCAGGTTGTTGAGTTTGCCGAGCAGGTGCCGTTTGAGAAAATTAGCTTTATTCTCGATGCGGCATTGCTGAACAGCGCGCTCTCCCACGAAGGTCTGCGTGCGCCGTACGGTCTGCATATTGGCGCGACCCTGCAACGTCAGCGTGAGCGCGGGCTGCTGGCAAAAGATCTGCTGAGCGACATTATTATTCGCACCTCGGCGGCCTCGGATGCGCGCATGGGCGGCGCTTGCCTGCCTGCCATGAGCAACTCGGGCTCGGGGAATCAGGGCATTGCTGCCACCATGCCGGTGGTGGTGGTGGCGGAACATCTGGGCTGTTCCCAGGAGAAAATGGCCCGCGGGCTGATTCTCTCGCACCTGACGGCTATCTATATTCATCACCAACTGCCGATGTTGTCGGCGCTCTGCGCGGCCACCACGGCCTCGATGGGAGCGGCGGCCGGTATCTGCTGGCTTATCGATGGCAGCTATCGCAGCATCTCAATGGCCATCAGCAGCATGATTGGCGATGTGAGCGGCATTATCTGCGATGGCGCGTCCAACAGCTGCGCGATGAAAGTCTCGACCAGCGTGTCGTCGGCGTGGAAAGCGGTGCTGATGGCACTGGATGAAACGGCGGTAACGGGAAATGAGGGGATTGTGGCGAACGACGTGGAACAGTCGATTAGCAACCTCTGCTCGCTGGCCTGTGACTCTATGCAGCAGACGGACAAACAGGTGATTCAGATTATGGCGAGCAAGCTCGCGTAAAAAAATAGCCCCGGTTTCTGGCCGGGGCACTTTCTCAGGCAGCGTGTTCTTCTTCCTGATGACGCTCTGCTTCACAAACGATTGCTTCGAGCTCGTTCAGCATCTCTTCAAAACCAAACGTTTTAGGCGCGATGACCGGCTGTGGTGCGTTGACGACGACGGCCTTGTGCTGCTTCTTGTTGTTTCGCTTACTCATAGTGTCTTCGGTGTCCCTGAAAATCGTTACACCGGTAAATCTATCAGCAAAGCGCGCAGCGGGGTATCAGCTACGAGTGTGATATTGCTCTCATCGCGGATAAATGCCCCATCGCCGCAGGTCAGAGACTGCTTCTCAGCCTCGTGCGCCAGCGCATGAACCGTACCATGAATCGACTGCAAATAGGCACGCGGCCCGTGCAGCTGCAGGCTTACCTGCTCACCTTTCGCCAGCTCAATATGGTGCAACCATACCTGCTGACGCAGCTGTAAACTATGCTGGCTGCCGTCCGGGGAGGCTAACAGTTGGTGGTTCGTCTCTTTCAGTTTGATCTTCTGCACGCGCGAATTTTCGCGTTCTGGGCAGGCGTCGAGCCAGATTTGCATCCGGGTTAACGGCTTGTCTTTACTCAGATTATGCTCGCTGTAGCTCACGCCTTGCTGCGTGGCAATCAGCAGCGCTTCGCCGGCTTTGGCATGAATATGATGGCCTTCGCTATCGCGGTACTCCGCTTCACCTTCCAGGATGATATTCAGGATATCGACTTTTGGATAGGTGCGTGGCTGGAAGGCGGCTCCCGGTGCGAGCACTTCCTGATTCAACACGCGCAGTGAGGCGTAGCCCAGCAGCTTCGGATCAAAGTAGTGTCCAAAAGAGAAGGTATAGCGAGCCTGCAGCCAACCGAAGTCTGCCTGTCCGCACTGTTTCGCTGTTCTTGTGGTAATCATCTTCTTGACCCTCCTTTACACTAAATCAATGGTAAAGGTATGGACGCTGCATTGTTAGCCAGATATTCTGCCCGGTATGTTCAAATTTACTGAATGAGCACGCTATGGCCAAAGAGAGAGCGCTGACGCTAGAAGCACTACGAGTAATGGACGCGATTGATAGACGCGGGAGCTTTGCCGCCGCGGCTGATGAGCTTGGTCGCGTGCCTTCGGCATTGAGCTACACCATGCAAAAACTGGAAGAAGAGCTGGACGTGGTGTTGTTTGACCGTTCGGGTCATCGAACAAAATTCACTAACGTGGGGCGTATGCTGCTGGAACGCGGTCGCGTTCTGCTGGAAGCCGCTGACAAGCTGACCACCGATGCCGAAGCGCTGGCCCGAGGCTGGGAAACCCACCTCACCATCGTGGCAGAGGCGCTGATCCCAACTTCGACGCTGTTCCCGCTGGTGGAAAAACTCGCGACCAAATCTAATACTCAGCTGTCGATCATTACCGAAGTGCTGGCGGGCGCCTGGGAGCGCCTGGAGCAGGGTCGAGCGGATATCGTGATTGCGCCGGATATGCATTTCCGCTCATCGACGGAGATTAACTCCCGTAAACTTTATTCGGTAATGAACGTTTATGTGGCCGCGCCGGATCATCCTATTCATCAGGAAGCCGAGCCGCTGTCGGAAGTCACGCGCGTGAAGTATCGCGGCGTGGCGATTGCCGACACCGCTCGCGAACGTCCGGTGCTGACGGTACAGTTGCTGGATAAGCAGCCGCGTTTGACGGTCACGTCGATGGAAGAAAAACGTCAGGCGCTGTTAGCCGGTTTGGGGGTCGCAACGATGCCGTATCCGATGGTTGAAGAGGATATCGCCCAAGGTCGCTTACGCGTGGTGAGCCCGGAATATACCAGCGAAATTGATATCATCATGGCCTGGCGCCGTGACAGCATGGGCGAAGCGAAGTCCTGGTGTCTGCGTGAGATCCAAAAGCTGCTAACCGCGAAATAAACCCCGGAGTCGGTGCTTTGCACCTCGTCCGGGCTACATTTTGCTGGTAGCCCGGACGAGTGAAGCGACGCTGGGATCAGGAAAGGCGTTTCGGATCCGGTCCAAAACGGTTGTTGCCTGGCGTTCCGTTCTGGCAGTTAAAGATAATAATCACCAGCCAGCCAATCACCGGAATCAACAGCAGGAGCAGCCACCACGCCGAGCGATCGGTGTCATGCAGTCGGCGGAACTGCACTGCCCACCACGGAAGAAAAACCAGAATGCCGTAAATGGTGGTGAGGATCCCTTCGCCGCCAGCGCGCTGCCAGCCCAGCATCTTATCCACCACGCTCAGCACTGCCGTCAAAATGACGTTCACCAGAATGAACATCCAATACTCTTTGCGACGAGCGCGGCCACCAAATCCAATGTAATTACGTAGAACGTTGAGATACCAATCCATTTTTATGCCTCAGTTGATCATTAATCACTTGTTTTTTAAGCGATCAAGCTAAGGATAGTCGTGAATGAAAAAGTGGTAAATATTGATGATGTGAAATTAATTGGGCATCGAGGACCGATGCCCAATGGGTTTAGCGGAAACGTTCGTCGCGGCCGTGTGGTTCGTCTAGATCCTGCCATGGCCCGATGGAGATAATCCCGGTCGGGTTAATGGTTTTGTGGCTGCGGAAGTAGTGGTTGCGGATATGGTCGAAGTCGACGGTTTCCGCAATGCCCGGCATCTGGTAGATATCGCGTAGGAAGCCGTGCAGGTTCAGGTAATCGCTGATGCGATGCTTATCGCACTTGAAGTGGGTCACGTAGACCGGATCGAAGCGGATAAGCGTCGTCCACAGGCGAATATCGGCTTCGGTCAGCTGATTACCGGTCAGGTAGCGATGCTGACCGAGGATCGTTTCCAGGCGATCCAGCGAGCTAAAGACCTTATCAACGGCTTCATCATAGGCTGCCTGGCTGGTGGCAAAACCGGCTTTATAGACCCCGTTGTTCACCGTGTCGTAGATCCAGCTGTTCAGCTCATCAATCTGATCGCGCAGCGCGGCTGGATAGTAATCGCCCGCTTTGGCGCCCAGCGCATCAAACGCAGTATTGAACATGCGAATGATCTCTGCAGATTCGTTGCTGACGATGGTCTGATTCTTTTTATCCCACAGTACCGGCACGGTTACGCGCCCGGAGTAGGTGGAATCGGCATGCTGATAGAGCTGATACAGGAATTGATGCTGGTAAAGCGTATCGCCCGTTGCGGCCGGGAAATCGGCATCGAAGGTCCAGCCGTTTTCCAGCATCAGCGGGTTGACGACGGATACGGAGATGAACGGTTCCAGTCCTTTGAGCTTACGCAGGATAAGCGTGCGGTGCGCCCACGGACAGGCAAGAGAGACGTACAGGTGATAGCGATCTTTTTCAGCGGCAAAACCGCCGTTGCCGGTAGGGCCGGGCTCGCCGTCGGCAGTCAGCCAGTTGCGAAATGCAGAAACTGAACGCTGGAAACGTCCACCGGTGGATTTGGTGTCATACCAGACGTCTTGCCAGACGCCATCGATCAATTGTCCCATGATGTGCTCCTCCAGATAGCAAAAGCGAGGAGATGTCTCCTCGCTTTTTTATTCATTCAGTATAGTGCGTTCTTACCACTTTTTATTCAGCACGCGGTCGATGCTGAATGCGCCTGGACCGGTGATACCCAGCAGCAGGTAGCCGCCAGCGATGGTCAGGTTTTTCATAAACATCAGCGAGTTCACGCCTTCAGCAAAGTTGCTGTGGAAGATGAAGGCGGTCAGCAGGGTGAAACCTGCAGTGAACAGCGCGGTGGTGCGAGTCAGGAAACCGAACAGAATCGCCAGACCGCCGCCAAACTCAAGCAGAATGGTCAGTGGCAGCAGGAAACCAGGGACACCCATTGCTTCCATATACTGCTGCGTACCCGCATACCCGGTGATTTTGCCCCAGCCAGCGGTGATAAACAGAATCGGCATCAGAATACGTGCGACCAGGAAACCAATATCTTCTAATTTTTTCATCTTTCTCTCCAGAGAACCTTGCGGGCAGTTAAACCATTTTATTGAGCATTTACACGCTGATAGCGCGTAGCTGCTGTCGATGGAGAGAAATATAACTGTGACGTATAACAATTGTTAGCAAGGAAAACTGTTGAAGTTCTTCAAAGAATCTGAGCAATGATGTATGGCAGTGGGGAAATCGGGACGGCGAACGATTAAAAGGATTTACGCGCGATATTCCTGACCATGCGCCAGGTGCTCCAGATACCCACGCCGCGGCGGGCCCAGCGCACCAGAAAGCGCGGATGACGCAGTGAAACTACCGCCATGGCGCTGCTGGCGACCATGAACCACGAACGCAAACTGACAAGCTTGCTCCAGCCGCGATCGTAGGGTTGGGTGGCGTCCAGCCAGTCGCGACGGCTGGCGCTAAGGTCCAGCCGCTGCTGCTGAATTTGCCGTAGCAGATACGCTTTGCGTGCTTCTCGTTCCTGTCGTGGACTCATGGTTCATTATCCTCCAGCAGGGTGCGATCGTTGGCCAACTCGTGGCGAGTATGGCGTAACAGCGTTGAGCGACGTGCTTTGCGAAGCGTCCATATTCCGCCAACGATAGCGAGGAGCAACAGCGTCGCGGTAGTCGCTACCATGACGATGAGGCGATACTGTGGGTCAACGGCCCACATTATCAGCACCAACAGGCTCATTAGGCCGAAAGCGGTAAACAGCAGGGTAAGCCCTGCCATTAACAGGAGCTGAATGAGGTTTGCCTTCTCCTCTTCCAGCTCCACGACCGCTAAGCGCAGCCGCGTTTCGACCATCTGAACCACGAGGGTAACAATGCGCTGGCCAATGCCGAGAATGTTTTTTCCCGGCCCCTGCGCCTGGTGAGAATCGCTCATGCTTAACGACGCGCCAGCAGAACGCCCAGTACCAGCCCGACGGCTGCACCAATACCGACGCCGGTCCATGGGTTTTCACGCACGTAGCCATCGGCTTTGGCCGCCGCTTCACGTGTCTGCTTAGATAAGACTTCACCTGCTTCGCCCAGGCGGTCACGGCTCTCTTTCAGCGCGCTTTCCGCTTTACTACGCAGCTTGCTCATCTCCTCTTTGGACTTGTCGGTGGAAGCATTCAGGACCTCTTCCAGAGTATCGGACAGGGCTTTCAGCTCTGCGCGTAATTGATCTGATGTCGTATCTTTAGCCATCGTATCTCTCCTGTAAGTATTTCCACTCAATATGCGCGGGATTCCAGCGCGTTAAGTTCTTTCTTGGCTTCCTGCAGCTTATGTGCGCGTTTCGCCACTTTGTCCGCATCGCCTTTCTGTTTTGCTTCCTTCAGATCCTGCTCGCGCTCGCGAACTTCATCCTTTTGTTCGGCAATTTTTTCCTGATGATCGGCGCGAAGCTTGCTGTCAGTACAGTGTGCCTGGACTTCGCTCAACGCCTTTTTCAGGCCGTCGATACGGTTCTGATTGTTATGCTTCTCGGCATAGCCAATCTCGCGCTGAATGTCCTGCTCTTTTTCCTGACACAGTGATGTTGCTGCTGCGCTCGCACTGAGAGACGCGAGAGCAAGGGCAAGAACGATGCGGTATTTCATGTATGAACCTTCCATTGTGCATAGTACATCGAGCATGTACTGTTCCGGTCTGTGAGCAACGCCGTTGCGTCACCCACAATACTAAGCATAGTAACGAAAATACAAAATCACCAAAGCTGGTGAAATTATTCGGATTCCTGGAAGTGGCTAGCCAAATCGATGCGAGGTATCACGAAGAAGAGACAGCCAGCTTGCCGGGTTGTTATCTTCATCCTGCAGCGCTATCACGTAGACATGCGGCAGGCTGTTATCCAGTACGCGCTTTGCCGCGGCGCTCTGTTCACTGGACTCAAAGGTAATCAGCAGCGCATCATCCTTCGGGGTGATGCTCTTAAAACGAATGCCGTTAGCATCCAGATGGTGAGAGATGGAAAAACCATCTGGCATGCTCGCCTGGTTGATAGGGCGAATGGCAAGCGTAGACTCTTCGCGCTGAAGCGCAGCCCACAGCCAGAGCAGGATGCAAAGCATCAGCACCATGCCCAGGCTAAGGGTAAATCGACGTAGCAGAATACGGTTTGGCACCATAGTTACCCTCGATTACCGTATTTCTTCTTCCACACGACGGCCAGTGAGCCTATCAGGCCAACAACCAGCAGTACCACTGGCAGCAGCATCAGGCAAGACATCAGCGCGTCTTCGTACTTCTGGAATACCGGTGTTTTACCCAGCAGGTAGCCAAGGGTGGTCAGAATCAGCACCCACAGCAGGCCGCTCATCCAGTTGAAGAACTGGAAGCGCGCGTTGTTCAGACCGGAGATCCCGGCAATGGTCGGCAGCAGGGTACGCACGAAGGCGATAAAGCGGCCAATCAGTAGCGCGGAAAGCCCGTGTTTATGAAACAGATGGTGCGCGCGCTGGTGGTAGTGGGCGGGAAGGTGCGAAAGCCAGTTCTGAACGATACGCGTATTGCCAAGCCATTTGCCCTGAATATAGCTAAGCCAGCAGCCAAGGCTTGCGGCAACGGTAAGCAGAATCACCGTTTGTGGGAAGCCCATCGCGCCTTTGGCAATGAGTACACCGACCAGTACCAGCAGGCTATCGCCCGGTAAAAATGCGGCAGGCAGCAAACCGTTCTCAAGGAACAGAATCATAAATAAGACAAAATAGAGCATGCCGATCATGGACGGATTAGCGAGGGTTTCGAAATCCTGGCTCCACAAGGCATTTAAGAGTTGGGTTAATAGTTCCATTCACGATTCCTGGTACATCGATTAACGTAATGCCTGAACGCGCTGCGACGGTCTTCTCTTGTTTCTATTTTAATAGCATCGCGGTAAATACGCGCTGAACAGTCCCTGTTTTGGCGAAATAATCTATTGCTGAACAACAAAAAGGCAAATTGCATGCAATTGTAACAAATGACGTGGTTTTACGTCATAGAAATTGCAATTTGTTGCAGTTCGATTTTGCGTTTTCGAGCGGGGAGTGGCTAGGGGATTTACAAAGGCTTACCCACGCGAAATGTCGGGTAAGCCCTGGAAAGAGGACCGCGCGATTATTTGCCGCCGATAGCGACCGTATCGAGGTGAACGACTGGGTTTTCGGCAAACAGATAGCGGTCGGCGTTGAATTCGAAATCATCGCTGGTTTCGTTGAACAGCATCAGCTTGGTGTTTTCCAGGTGCTGCCACATAGCAATTTTCGCAGCGTGAGGATCTTTGCGAATCAGCGCTTTCAGAATCTGGTCGTGATCGTCACACCAGTTGTCGACGGTACGGGCATCGATATGGTCGTGGAGTTTTTTCCAGTATGGGTTGTGTACGCGCTGGGTCCACATTTTTTCGACAATAGCGGCAAGGGCGGTGTTCTGTGTTGCCAGAGCAACCTGCACGTGGAACTGGAGATCCCACTCTGAATCACGGAAGCATTTTTCCTGGCGCGCCTTTTCCTGGATCTCCATCAGCTTCATGATGTCCTGCTTGGTGACCTGGGTGGCGGCAAACTCCGCGATGTTACTCTCAATCAGCTGACGTGCCTGCAGCAGCTCAAACGGGCCGTAGTTGGCAAACTCTTGCGACTCGTCTGGGGTCTGATGGTATTTCGCCTGATTAGAAATGACGTGAATGCCGGAGCCTTTGCGGACTTCAACATACCCTTCTACTTCCAGCATAATGATGGCTTCGCGAACAACGGTACGGCTGACGCTCTTTTCATCGGCAATAAAGCGCTCTGCAGGCAGTTTATCGCCCACAAGGTAGACGCCTTGCTCAATGCGTTCTTTTAGCTCAGCGGCCAGTTGCTGATACAAGCGACGTGCGTCGGCGATTTCCATATGCTCTCCAGGCAGGGTACGGCAGATTAAATTTGTTATACCACTTTTACGAGCAGCTAACCATATTATGACATGAAAAAAGCCGCCTGAAACAAGGCGGCTTTTGTGAAAACAGACATTCGTTACAGTTTAGTTTTGCGTCGCCTGTTGAGTAGGGCGATTGGCGCCAGACTCACCGTCGTCAGCCTGCTTGTTCTGCAGGACGGTCCAGATGACCAGCGCACCCAGCAGGTCGAAGATAGCCAGGACTGCAAACAGTGGGCTGAAGCCGATGGTATCTGCCAGCGCACCGACAACCAGTGCAAACATGGTGCTCGCCATCCACGCCGCCATACCGGTCAGACCGTTCGCGGTGGCCACTTCGTTACGACCGAAGACGTCAGAAGAGAGCGTAATCAGCGCACCGGACAGGGACTGGTGAGCGAAGCCACCGAGGCACAACAGGGCGATAGCAACGTATGGGCTGGTGAACAGACCGATCATCCCTGGGCCAATCATCAGCAGTGCGCCCATGGTGACAACCATTTTACGAGAAACAATCAGGTTCACGCCAAACCAGCGCTGGAACAGCGGCGGCAGGTAGCCACCCAGTACGCAACCTACGTCAGCGAACAGCATTGGCATCCACGCAAACATCGCGATTTCTTTCAGGTCAAAGCCGTAGACTTTGAACATGAACAGTGGGATCCAGGCGTTAAAGGTACCCCAGGCTGGCTCAGCCAGGAAGCGCGGCAGGGCGATACCCCAGAAGCGACGGGTCTGAATGATCTGCCATGGAGACATTTTTTTCGCATTGTTGGTCTGGTGCTGTGCTTCCTGACCACCAATGATGTAATCACGTTCTTCGTCAGTTAATTTTTTCTGATCGCGTGGGTGTTTGTAGAAGATGAGCCAGGACATTGCCCAGATGAAGCTCAGCGCACCGGAGATAATGAACGCCATCTGCCAGCTGTGCATCACGATAGCCCAGACAACCAGCGGTGGCGCAATCATGCCGCCGATAGAAGAACCGACGTTAAAGTAACCTACTGCAATAGAACGCTCTTTAGCCGGGAACCATTCGGAGCTCGCTTTCAGACCCGCAGGGATCATGGCCGCTTCAGCAGCACCTACCGCACCACGTGCGATGGCCAGACCGCCCCAGCTGCCTGCCAGCGCAGTCGCGCCGCAGAAAACTGCCCAGGCAACGGCGAAGAAGGCGTAGCCGATTTTGGTACCCAGAATGTCCAGAACGTAGCCGGCAACCGGCTGCATCACGGTATACGCTGCAGAGTAAGCAGCGATGATGTAAGAGTATTGCTGTGTGGAAATGTGCAGCTCAGCCATCAGAGTTGGCGCTGCTGCCGCCACGGTATTACGTGTCAGGTAGCCCAGCACGGTGCCCATCGTCACCAGTGCGATCATGTACCAACGTAACCCTTTAATTTTACGCATGTAAACCTCATCGTGTTGTTATAACTGCGAGTCCTGCAGCCATCCTCCTGTGTTGCCGGAAGATGTCATTCTCGAAGGGGCTTACCGGTGTAATGCTTCCCGGTACGACCCGAACTTGCCAGTAAGTACGCGTGCTGAATTCGGTATCCGTACCGCTCAATCAGGTGTCTTTATCGACCACGGCTACTACATTCCGTCGTTCAATGTGTTTCGACGGGGTGCAAGATAACTTGTCATACAACTTTAAAAGGTGAATACCGTCACAAAAGAGGTATTTCCCGTACGGTTAAAGGGGTAGATACACCAGGCCAGGCGTGGCGCGGCCTGTAGGGGTGTTTCGTCATTTTTTCTGTCATTTTTTGTCAAGGTTTATTGATCTAACTCACGAAAAAATCTTCGGTCGAACGAAATTGGTGTGATAACTTTGACAGCATTACAGATAAACATCTGACCCACTCGTTGAGAGGAAGACGATAATGACCCCGTTCATGACTGAAGATTTTCTGTTAGACACCGAATTTGCTCGCCGTCTGTACCACGACTACGCAAAAGATCAGCCGATTTTCGACTATCACTGCCACCTGCCGCCACAGCAGGTTGCTGAAGACTATCGTTTTAAAAATCTGTATGACATCTGGCTGAAAGGCGACCACTACAAGTGGCGCGCGATGCGTACTAACGGCGTAGCAGAACGCCTGTGTACCGGCGATGCGTCTGACCGCGAGAAGTTTGACGCGTGGGCTGCAACCGTACCGCACACCATCGGCAACCCGTTATACCACTGGACTCACCTCGAGCTGCGTCGCCCATTCGGCATCACCGGTAAACTGCTGTCACCGTCTACCGCTGGCGAAATCTGGGATGAGTGCAACGAGCTGCTGGCGCAGGACAAATTCTCCGCGCGCGGCATCATGAAGCAGATGAATGTGAAAATGGTCGGCACCACTGATGACCCAATCGATTCTCTGGAGCACCACGCAGCCGTCGCCAAAGACGGTTCGTTTGACGTGAAAGTGCTGCCAAGCTGGCGCCCGGATAAAGCTTTCAACATCGAGCTGGCCACCTTCAACGATTACATGGCAAAACTGGGTGAAGTGTCTGACACCGACATTCGCCGTTTTGCTGACCTGCAGACCGCGCTGACCAAGCGTCTGGATCACTTCGCCGCTCACGGCTGTAAAGTGTCCGACCACGCGCTGGACGTGGTGCTGTTCGCGGAATCTAACGAAAGCGAACTGGACAGCATCCTGGCACGTCGTCTGGCGGGTGAAACGCTGAGCGAGCACGAAGTTGCGCAGTTCAAAACCGCCGTGCTGGTCTTCCTGGGCGCAGAATACGCACGTCGCGAATGGGTACAGCAGTACCACATCGGCGCGCTGCGTAATAACAACCTGCGTCAGTTCAAACTGCTGGGTGCGGACGTTGGCTTCGACTCCATCAATGACCGCCCAATGGCTGAAGAACTGTCTAAGCTGCTGAGCAAGCAGAACGAACAGAACCTGCTGCCAAAAACCATTCTGTACTGCCTGAACCCACGCGATAACGAAGTGTTGGGCACCATGATCGGTAACTTCCAGGGTGAAGGCATGCCGGGCAAAATGCAGTTCGGTTCCGGCTGGTGGTTCAACGATCAGAAAGACGGTATGGAACGTCAGATGACTCAGCTGGCACAGCTGGGCCTGCTGAGCCGCTTCGTCGGCATGCTGACCGATAGCCGTAGCTTCCTGTCTTACACCCGTCACGAATACTTCCGTCGTATTCTTTGCCAGATGATTGGCCGCTGGGTTGCCGCGGGCGAAGCGCCTGCCGATATCCAGCTGCTGGGTGAGATGGTGAAAAACATTTGCTTTAACAATGCGCGTGACTATTTCGCCATTGAACTGAACTAAAGTCTGGGGTTGGTATGCAATACATCAAGATCCATGCGCTGGATAACGTCGCGGTAGCGCTCGCTGATTTGGCCGAAGGAACCGAAGTTACCGTTGATGGGCAGGTGATTACCCTGCGTCAGGCGGTAACGCGTGGCCACAAATTCGCCTTACGCGACATCGCGAAGGGTGAAAACGTCATTAAATACGGTTTACCTATTGGCCATACGCTGGTGGATGTGGCAGCGGGCGAGCACATCCATGCTCACAACACGCGCACGAATCTCAGCGATCTGGACACGTATAGCTACCAACCCGATTTCCAGGCCGAGGTTGCTCAGCCCGTCGATCGTGACGTGCAGATTTACCGCCGTGCTAACGGTGATGTGGGCGTGCGTAACGAAATCTGGATCCTGCCGACCGTTGGCTGCGTGAACGCCATGGCTCGCCAGATGCAGAACCGTTTCCTGAAAGAGACCAACGATGCCGAAGGTATCGATGGCGTTCACCTCTTCAGCCACACCTACGGTTGCTCACAGCTCGGTGACGATCACATTAATACCCGTACCATGCTGCAAAACATGGTGCGTCACCCGAATGCGGGCGCGGTGCTGGTGGTTGGCCTGGGTTGTGAAAACAACCAGGTTGACGCTTTCCGCGAAACCCTTGGCGAGTTCGATCCTGAGCGCGTTCACTTCATGGTCTGCCAACACCAGGAAGACGAAGTGGAAGCCGGGATCGAACATCTCCATCAGCTGTACAGCGTGATACGCAATGACAAACGCGAGCCGGGTAAACTGAGCGAGCTGAAGTTTGGTCTGGAATGCGGTGGGTCTGACGGCCTGTCCGGTATTACCGCCAACCCGATGCTGGGTCGTTTCTCCGACTACGTGATTGCCAACGGCGGCACCACCGTGCTGACCGAAGTACCAGAAATGTTCGGTGCTGAGCAGCTGCTGATGAGCCATTGCCGTGACGAAGAGACTTTCGGCAAGCTGGTGACCATGGTCAATGACTTCAAGCAGTACTTCATTGCCCATGACCAGCCTATCTACGAGAACCCATCGCCGGGCAACAAAGCGGGCGGTATCACGACGCTGGAAGACAAATCACTGGGCTGCACGCAGAAAGCGGGCTCCAGCAAAGTGGTTGACGTGCTGCGCTACGGCGAACGCCTGAAAACGCACGGTCTGAACCTGCTGAGCGCACCGGGCAACGATGCAGTAGCCACCAGCGCTCTGGCGGGTGCGGGCTGTCATATGGTGCTGTTCAGTACCGGTCGCGGTACCCCTTACGGTGGTTTCGTGCCGACGGTTAAAATTGCCACCAACAGCGAACTGGCTGAGAAGAAGAAACACTGGATCGACTTCAATGCTGGCCAACTGATTCACGGTAAAGCCATGCCTCAGCTGCTGGAAGAGTTCGTGGACGTTATCGTCGACTTCGCCAACGGCAAGCAGACCTGCAACGAGCGCAATGACTTCCGCGAGCTGGCTATCTTTAAGAGCGGCGTCACATTGTAATAAAAATGTGATCTGATACGATAAAACGGCGTTTCATTGTCTGAAACGCCGTTTTTTTATGCTGTTTAACAAGGACCTCTCATGACGGCGTATTGGCTGGCCCAGGGCGTTGGCGTTCTGGCATTTATCATCGGGATCACCACCTTCATCAACCGCGATGAACGGCGCTTCAAGTTTCAACTTTCACTCTACAGCGCCACCATCGGCGTGCACTTTTTCCTGATGGGCGCGATCCCCGCCGGGATGAGCGCGGAGCTAAACGTCATTCGAACGATCATTTCGGTCTACACGCGCCGGATCTGGGTGATGTTTGTCTTTATCGCGCTAACGCTAATCCTCGGACTGAGCAAACTGCACCATGCCATGGAACTGCTGCCGATTGCCGGCACGGTGGCCAGTACCTGGGCGCTGTTCCGCTGTAAAGGGCTGACGGTACGCTGCGTCATGTGGTGCTCCACGCTGTGCTGGGTTATCCATAACTTCTGGCTCGGCTCGATTGGCGGCACGATGATTGAAGGCAGCTTCCTGGTGATGAACGGCCTGAACATCATTCGCTTCTGGCGGATGCAGCGTAAGGGGATTGACCCGTTCAAGGTTGAGAAGAAAGTTCAGGAACAGAACCCCTCCGCCTGATGGCGAAGGGGCTGATAGGTTAGCTACGCAGGGCGTTCTTTTCCAGACGAGCATCTTCTGCCTGGCAGGCTGCCGCGGTGAACAGCACGTCGGTGGATGAGTTGAGTGCGGTTTCACAGGAGTCCTGCAGTACGCCGATAATAAAGCCGACAGCCACGACCTGCATGGCAATGTCGTTTGGAATACCGAACATATTGCAGGCCAATGGAATCAACAGCAGCGAGCCACCGGCAACGCCGGATGCCCCACAGGCGCACAGTGATGCCACAACGCTCAACAGCAGCGCGGTCGGCAAATCAACCGGGATCCCAAGCGTATGAACTGCCGCCAGAGTCAGTACGGTGATGGTAATGGCAGCACCGGCCATGTTGATCGTGGCGCCAAGCGGAATGGAAACGGAGTAGGTATCACGGTCCAGATTCAGCTTTTCACACAGCGCCATATTCACCGGAATGTTGGCAGCTGAGCTACGGGTAAAGAAGGCGTATACACCGCTTTCACGCAGGCAGGCCATGACAAGCGGGTATGGGTTGCGGCGAATCTTCCAGAAGACCAGCAGCGGGTTAATCACCAGCGCAACCAGCAGCATACAACCGATCAATACCAGCAGCAGCTGCGCATAACCCCACAGGGTTTCAAAGCCAGTAGTGGCAAGCGTCGAAGAGACTAAACCGAAGATCCCGAGTGGCGCAAAACGAATCACCACTTTGACGATAAAGGTTACCGCATGGGAGACATCGTTAATCAGGTTTTTGGTGGTGTCATTACCGTGGCGCAGCGCAAAACCTAAGCCGACTGCCCATACCAGGATACCAATGTAGTTCGCATTCATCAGCGCTGTTATTGGGTTCGCCACCATGCTCATCAGCAGCCCGCGTAACACTTCCACAATATCAGAAGGCGGGGCAATATCCTCTGCGGCGGCGCTGAGATGCAGCGTAGAAGGGAAGAGGAAGCTAAAGAGTACCGCAGTCAGCGCGGCGGCGAAGGTTCCCAGCAGATACAGGAACAGAATCGGGCGAATATTGGTTTTTTGCCCCTGCTGGTGATTGGCAATCGAAGCCATAACCAGCATGAGTACCAGTACCGGTGCGACGGCTTTCAGCGCGCCAACGAACAGCGTTCCCAGCAGGCCTGCGGCAATAGCCGCCGGTTTGGAAACGACGGCCAGCAGAATCCCCAGGATCAGCCCAACCAAAATCTGTTTAACCAGGCTGCCGCTGGTTATAAAACGCAAAAAGCCGGGTGATGCGGATGGTTTTGTCATCAATGCATTCCTTAAGTGATGTGTGTTGTCTTTCCAGCGACGTATTATTTGTTACGTTTATGTCTGGATGTAAAAAAGTGTTTGCTCGATCGAGTATAAGGAAAGTCGCGGTTTGGGGAAGTACAAAATGCTGGAATTTACGCCACACGTCATATTATTTAACCAATAATTTACAATGTGTGACGTAATTAGCAGGATGGAGATAGCCCGGGCGAGGCGTTTACGCCGACGCCGGGGCTTGGCGCTATTCCCGGCGTCGCTGCGCTCGGCCGGGCTACGGGTTACATTTTTTGCTTTTTCAGGTCGTTACGATGGTTAACCCACGCATTGAGGATCAGGGTGAATGCCAGGATCCCACCGACCACGCCCAGCGATACCGAAATCGGGATATGGTAGAAATCGACGATCAGCATCTTGATACCGATAAATACCAGGATAATCGACAGCCCGTATTTCAGCATGGAGAAGCGCTCGGCCACGCCTGCCAGCAGGAAGTACATCGCGCGAAGACCGAGGATCGCGAACAGGTTAGAGGTCAGCACGATAAACGGATCGGTGGTGACCGCAAAGATAGCCGGGATGCTGTCGACTGCGAAGATGACGTCGCTCAACTCCACCAGAATCAATACCAGCAGCAGCGGCGTCGCAAACAGCACGCCGTTTCTACGGGTAAAGAAGTGCTCGTTCTCGATTTTGTCGGTCATCCGCAGATGCCCGCGCAGCCAGCGCACCAGCGGTTTATCGCCAATTCCGCCTTCATCTTCTTTCGCCAGCGCCATCTTAATCCCGGTGAACAGCAGGAACGCGCCAAAGAGATAGAGCAACCATTCAAACTGGGAGATAAGCCAGCTTCCTGCGAAGATCATGATAGTACGCAGCACGATCGCACCCAGCACGCCGTAAACCAGCACGCGGCGCTGCAATGCCGCAGGCACAGAGAAGTAGCTGAACAGCATCAACCAGACGAAGACGTTGTCCACCGCCAGCGATTTCTCAATCAGATAACCGGTGAGGAAGGCTAGCGCCTGCGGGTCAGCCACCGCGCGGCCCTGGGTTTGTGCCAGATACCACCAGAACGCAGCGTTAAACAGTAATGAGAGGGTGACCCACACCAGAGACCAGGCTGCCGCCTGCTTCATGGACATGGTGTGCGCGCCGCGACGGCCCTGCAGGAACAGGTCGATAGCGAGCATAATCACCACGACGACAGCGAATCCGCCCCACAGCAACGGTGTGCCGACTGTATTCATAGAATTTTCCTTACGCATAAAAAAACGGCTAACGTCAGAAGACGATAGCCGCTGCTTTTTTATGCATAGACCTCGCCTTCCGGCAAGGTCTCACTTACAACTAAAAACGAATGCGGTAGCGCATTCGTTTTCCGTTGCTCGGCGACCGGATACGGTTTTGCACGTATCGTAATGACGATCCACCGACAAGGAAGTTACTCCCCTTTGCACGTAACAAAATATGACAGGCCATTGATTTCGTCAATGGCCTGCAACATGTGCTTTACGTTGTTTTACGCGGCAGGCGCATCCGCCGGGAAGACAACGCCGGTCTGGCGACGAATTTCCGTCTGAACCTTCGCGGTGATACGGCTCACTTCAAGAGCAGGGTGGTCCACTTCGTTGTTTTCGACCAGGCGCGCAAACTCCTCGGCTTCATACAGCATAGTATTAATATGCTGAGGCTGGCTGAGATCCTGCGCCTTGCTGCCGCGCGGGATGAAAGCGACTTTCTGGCACTCGGAGATCCTCTCAATCACCAGCGCGCCCGCTTCACCCTGGATTTCGCTCGGCAGGGTAGAGTCGCTGACCTTAGAGTGCTGCAACGTCACGCTGAAATCACCATAGTCGAGCACCGCGATACCGTGCGCATCAACGCCGCTATCGAGCAGGCTGGCAGAAGCCTGCACCTGTTTCGGCTCACCCCACAGCGCTACCGCAGAGGCCAGGCAGTAAAAACCGATATCCATGATTGAGCCGTTAGAGAAGGCCGGGTTAAAGGTGTTCGGGTTTTCGCCGTCCAGATAGCGCTGGTAGCGCGAGGAGTACTGGCAGTAGTTAATAAACGCCTTACGAACCGGGCCGACTTTCTCCAGCGACTGCTGCAAAATCTGGAAGTTAGGCAGGCTGGCGGTTTTGAACGCTTCAAACAGCACCACCTGATTTTCCCGGGCGAGGGCGATAGCCTGCTCGACTTCATGCAGGTTGGAGGCCAGCGGCTTCTCGCAAATCACATGCTTTTTATGCTGTAAAAACAGCTTAGTCTGCGGGAAGTGGAGCGAGTTAGGGCTAGCGATATAAACCGCGTCAATGTCTTCGCTTTGCGCCATGGCGTCCAGCGACGTAAACAGATGTTCGACGGGATAATCGTTGGCGAAGGTCTGCGCCTGCTCAAGGCTGCGGGAATAGACGGCGGTCAACTTGTACTTGCCGGTCTCATGCGCGGCATCGACAAACTGGCGGGTGATCCAGTTTGTCCCAATCACTGCGAAACGTATCATAAACGCCTTCTGGCTCCATAAAGGGATTCTTTCGTCAATGTAACACGCCTTTATGACATTGCCAGTGGGCGACTACGCAGTTTCCTTTAACGAAAGGTGCGTCAGCCACAAGCGGGTATCAAACTCCAGCTGGTGGTACTGCGGCTCCATGTAGCAGCACAGCTGATAGAACGCTTTGTCATGCTCTTTTTCTTTCAGATGCGCCAGCTCATGCACGACGATCATCTTCAAAAAGGCTTCCGGCGCGTTGCGAAATACGGTGGCCACGCGGATCTCGGCTTTCGCTTTCAGCTTACCGCCCTGCACGCGTGATACCGCAGTGTGCAGCCCCAGCGCGTTCTTCAGCACGTGGATCTTATTGTCGTACATCACTTTATTGATCGGCGGCGCGTTACGCAGGAACTGGCTTTTCAGATCTTGGGTGTACTGCCAGAGGGCTTTATCGGTGGCGAAATCGTGGGTACCCGGATAGCGTTTTTCCAGCACCGCCCCCAGACGCCGTTCGGTAATCAATGTACGGACCTGAGCAAGCAAGTGCTCGGGGTAGCCCTGGAGGTAAGTTAGTTGGTTCATTCATGTCCACGCAAATCATAAAAGTGTATACTCACGCACCCTTTTCAGGGATACGCCGAAATTTTACCATTCAGGAGGGCCGATGAGCCACACAGACAACGGTTTCCGTTCACTGACACTTAAACGTTTCCCGGAGACGGACGACGTTAACCCACTGCTGGCGTGGGAAGCAGCCGATGAATATCTGCTGCAACAGCTGGACGATACTGAGATTCGCGGCCCGGTGCTTATCCTGAATGATACCTTCGGTGCGCTGGCCTGCGCGCTGGCGGAACATACGCCGTACAGCATTGGCGACTCCTACTTAAGCGAGCTGGGGACGCGTGAGAACCTGCGCCATAACGACATTGCTGAGTCGAGCGTGAAATTCCTCGACAGCACCGCGGAATACCCGCAGGCGCCGGGCGTCGTACTGATTAAGCTGCCGAAAACCATGGCGCTGCTGGAGCAGCAGCTGCGTGCGTTGCGCGAGGTGGTCACGCCAGAAACGCGCATTATCGCCGGTGCGAAGGCGCGCGATATCCACACCTCTACCCTTGAGCTGTTTGAAAAGGTGCTGGGCCCAACCACCACCACGCTGGCATGGAAAAAGGCGCGCCTGATTAACGGTACCTTTACTAAACCGGCACTGGCTGACACGGCTCAGACCCTGAGCTGGAAGCTGGAAGGCACCGACTGGACCATTCACAACCATGCGAACGTCTTCTCCCGTACCGGGCTGGATATCGGCGCGCGCTTCTTTATGGGGCACCTGCCGGAGAACCTGGAAGGCGAGATTGTCGATCTTGGCTGCGGTAACGGTGTGCTGGGTATGACGCTGCTGGCGAAAAACCCAGAAGCTAGCGTGGTATTCGTTGATGAATCACCGATGGCGGTCGCTTCCAGCCGTCTGAATGTGGAAACCAACCTGCCGGACGCGCTGGATCGCAGCGAGTTTATGATTAACAACGCGCTCTCTGGCGTAGAACCGTTCCGCTTCAACGCGGTGTTCTGCAACCCGCCGTTCCACCAGAAGCATGCGCTGACCGATAACATCGCGTGGGAGATGTTCCACCACGCCCGTCGCTGCCTGAAAATTAACGGCGAGCTGTATATCGTGGCGAACCGTCATTTGGACTACTTCCACAAGCTGAAGAAGATTTTTGGCAACTGCGAAACCATCGCCACCAACAACAAGTTTGTGATCCTGAAAGCGGTGAAGTTGGGTCGTCGTCGTTAATGAGATAGCGCCTTCCCAGCGTCGCGTTCGTAGCCCGGCCGAGCGAGCGCGACGCCAGGGGCTGGCTGGCTTAAATACTTAGCGCCAGCTTCGTCCCCTGCGCAATCGCCCGTCGGGCATCCAACTCGCTTGCTACGTCACAACCGCCGATAAGATGCACCGTCTTACCCGCCGCCAGCAGTGGTTCGTGCAACGTACGGTTTGGCTCCTGACCGGCACAGATAATCACATTATCAACCGCTAACACCTGCGCTTCGCCGCCTATCTCAACGTGCAGCCCCTCATCGTCTATCTTCTGGTAGCTGACCGCCGGGATCATCTTCACGCCGCGTGAAAGCAGAGTGGTGCGGTGGATCCAGCCGGTGGTTTTGCCTAATCCTTCGCCCGGCTTGCTGGCTTTACGTTGCAGCATCACAATCTGCCGCGGGCTGCGGGCCAGATGCGGCCCTTCCGGGCGCAGGCCGCCTGACTGCAACAGGCTGGTATCGATACCCCATTCCACGCAAAACTCGGCGATATTCTGGCTGGTGGAGTCGCCGGGCTGGCTTAAGTACATCGCCGTATCAAAGCCGATGCCGCCGCAACCGATAATTGCCACGCGTTGCCCTACCGGTGCTTTATCGCGCAGAACGTCCAGATAGGTCAGCACTTTAGCATGTTCGATCCCCTCGATCGGCGGCTTGCGCGGTGCGATCCCGGTCGACAGGATCACTTCATCAAAACCGAGGAGATCGTCGGCGCCGACGCGCTGGTTAAGCTTCAGCGTGACGCCGGTGACGTCGAGCATCCGGCGGTAGTAGCGCAGCGTTTCGTAAAACTCCTCTTTGCCGGGGATCTGCTTGGCGATATTAAACTGCCCGCCAATTTCTGCGCTGGCGTCAAATAGCGTGACCTGATGACCGCGTGCGGCAGCATTGATAGCAAAGGCCAGCCCCGCCGGGCCCGCGCCGACGACCGCCAGGTTTTTACGTGTGGTGGCAGGAAGGATCGGCATTTTGGTTTCGTGGCAGGCGCGCGGGTTGACCAGGCATGAGGTCACCTTACCGACAAAGATCTGATCCAGACAGGCCTGGTTACAGCCGATGCAGGTGTTGATCTCATCGCTGCGCCCCGACTGGGCTTTTGACAGCAGCTCGGCGTCAGCGAGGAATGGACGCGCCATCGATACCATGTCGGCATCGCCGCGCGCCAGAATATCGTTCGCCACCTGCGGATCGTTAATGCGGTTGGTGGTAATCAGCGGGACGGTCACCAAACCTTTTAACTTGCGTGTCACCCAGCTAAACGCACCGCGCGGCACCGGCGTGGCGATGGTCGGGATCCGCGCTTCGTGCCAGCCGATCCCGGTGTTGATGATCGTTGCGCCCGCGGCTTCGATCGCCTGGGCGAGGCGTACGGTTTCATCAAAGGTGCCGCCGTTATCCACCAGGTCGAGCATCGACAGGCGGTAGATAATAATAAAGTCTTTCCCGACGCGCTGGCGCACGGCGCGCACCACTTCTACCGCGAAGCGCATGCGGTTGTCGTAGCTGCCGCCCCATTGATCGTCGCGCTGGTTAGTGCGGGCGGCGAGAAATTCGTTAATCAGGTAGCCTTCCGAGCCCATCACCTCCACGCCGTCGTAGCCTGCTTCCCGCGCCAGTTGGGCGCAGTGGGCGAAGTCGTCGATAAGCGCCAGAATGCCTTCGTGCGTGAGTTCGCGCGGCGTAAAGCGGTTGATCGGCGCCTGAAGCGGGGAAGGGGCGACCAGATTTGGCTGGTAGCTGTAGCGGCCGGTATGCAGGATTTGCAGCGCAATTTTGCCGCCTTCCTGATGGACGGCGTCGGTAATCGTGCGGTGGTGCGGCAA
This sequence comes from uncultured Kluyvera sp., assembly GCF_902485085.1. Lineage (NCBI taxonomy): Bacteria > Pseudomonadati > Pseudomonadota > Gammaproteobacteria > Enterobacterales > Enterobacteriaceae > Kluyvera > uncultured Kluyvera sp. Next base: position 16,075 of record NZ_CABTJS010000179.1, on the reverse strand, counting down.
TTGACTCACATCGTTCAGCATCGCGCCGCCCGCCATCCCTACGCCGGTCGCATCCGGGGCGATACCGCCGCTGACGATCAGCGCCACGCCGTGGCGCGCGCGCTCGGCGTAGAACGCCGCCAGACGCTCCGCGCCATCGGGATACTCTTCCAGCCCGGTATGCATCGAGCCCATCAGCACGCGGTTTTTCAGCTGGGTAAAACCAAGATCGAGCGGGGCGAACAGCGACGGATAGCTCATAAGGATGTCCAGTATGTGAAATTATTGTTATGTGGTCGGATGAGTTACTAATTTAGCCGTCGGCGGGAAAAAGGGAAAAGGGGAATGCGATGATTGTGATGGGATTCAAAGAACGCCCCCAACCAAACGGTAGGGGGCGTGAGTTTACTGCTCGGTGGCAACCTGATTCTGGCTGACGCGCAGGGCCGCCAGCGCGTTACGCGCCGCCTTAAGCACCTGGTCGCACTGTTCCATCGTTAAGGTCAACGGTGGCTCGATGCGAATGGTCTTGGCGTTGTTGAGCGTTCCGGCAACCAGCACGCGCTGGCGGAACATCTCGCTGGCAAAGTTATAGCCGATTTCGTTATCGACAAACTCAATGGCCATCAGCATGCCTCTGCCGCGCGCTTCACGGACCAGATCCGGATATTCACGCGCCATACTGCGGAAACCGTCCAGCAGAATATCGCCTTTCTGTTCCGCCTGAGCAGGCAGGTTTTCGGTCAGCAGCACGTTGATGGTCGCCAGCGCGGCCGCACAGGCCAGCGGGTTACCGCCAAAGGTGGTGGTGTGCAGGAACGGGTTATCGAACAGCACCGAGAATACCTCTTCGGTGGCGATGGTCGCGCCGATCGGCATTACGCCGCCGCCGAGTGCCTTCGCCAGGCACAGAATGTCCGGCTGAACGTTCTCATGCTCACAGGCAAACATCTTGCCGGTGCGTCCCATACCGGTTTGCACTTCGTCGAAGATAAGCAGCGCGCCAAACTCATCGCACAGTTTACGCACGGCCGGCAGGTAGCCCTGCGGTGGCAGAATCACGCCACCTTCACCCTGGATGGGCTCGAGGATCACTGCTGCAACGTCATCGCCGGTTTTCTGGCATTCGCTGAGCATCGTGCGCATGGCGTCGAGATTGCCGAACGGCACGTGGCGGAAGCCCGGCAGTAACGGCATAAACGGCTTGCGGAACGTTGACTTAGCGGTGGCCGACAGCGCCCCGAGCGATTTCCCGTGGAATGCGCCGCTGGTGGCAATAAAAGTGAACTTGCCGCGCGGTGACTGGTACGCTTTCGCGAGCTTCAGCGCCGCCTCTACGGATTCGGTGCCGCTGTTGCTGAAGAAGCTGTACTTCAGTTTACCCGGTGCCAGTGCCGCCAGGGTTTTGGCGAGCATCGCCCGTAGCGGGTCGAGCAGTTCCTGGCTGTGAAGCGGTTGTTTAGCGAGCTGATTCTGTACGGCGGAAACCACCACTGGATTACGGTGCCCCACGTTGAAAATACCAAAACCGCCCAGGCAATCGAGAAACTCCTGACCCTGGGTGTCGACAAGCGTATTTAACCCTCCCGCCTGCCACTCTACGGCTCCGTAATCCCCACCGGCTGTTACAGATTTTCGGTACTCTAAAAACCCCGGATTCACATGCTCTTTAAAGTATTCCCTGACCTCCTGGTTAAGAGCTTTCATCTCCTCATGGTCAAGCGTTCGCTTTTCAATGAGATTCAGTGCGTGTGCGCTGCAGGCCAGAGCCGATGCGCTGGAAGGTAACCTGTTCAAAATAAGCTCCTGGGGATCACGTATCACACGATACTGATTTAAGTATTGCAGGGATTACGCCATCTCAGCGTTGGCGGTGAAAATCGGGATAAACGCCAGGGGAAATCGTGCTTGTACAATATTTAATCGTCCAGCGAAGCGAGAGAGTGTGAAAGCGGTCACGAGGCAGTGCGTGGTTGTCGGGCGTATTGCCCCACAAAAGGGCAGGTTTTGCGCCACGGATGAGCAGCAAAGAATGACGTGAGGAAAGTAGGGCTTTTGTCTATTTTGCGATCTAACGCAAAATTAACAATTAAGGTTAATTTAATATCCTCCGATATAACAATTGTAATACATTTCTCTTAGCACCTGAAAAGGATGTCCGTATGTCTACCCTGCCCGACCAAAACTCGTCCGAATCGCTGATGGACGACCACACCACGTTGATGTCCACCACCGATCTCAACAGCTATATCACCCACGTAAACGATGCCTTCGTGAAGGTGAGTGGCTATAGCCGCCACGAGATGCTGAGCCAGCCGCACAATATGGTGCGTCATTCCGATATGCCAAAAGCGGCTTTTGCCGACATGTGGCGAACCCTGAAGCAGGGCGAGCCGTGGAGCGGTATCGTCAAAAATCGCCCGAAACACGGCGGCCATTACTGGGTGCGCGCGAACGCCATCCCCCAGGTGCGTAATGGTAAAACGATTGGCTACATGTCGATTCGCACGAAAGCCAGCGATGAAGAGGTGGCGGCGGTTGAGCCGCTGTATCAGGCGCTTCGTGAAGACCGCAGCAATAAACGTCTTTATAAAGGACGTGTTATCAGCAAACGCTGGTGGGGCAAACTGTCGGCTATCCCGCTCCGTTGGCGGGTCAGAAGTATTATGTCGGCGTTCTACCTGCTGCTGGCCGCCAGCCTGCTGGCCCTGAGTGCGCCGGTCATGGCGGTGCTGGCGTCGGCGCTGATTTTGCTGCTGACCACGCTGGTGCTTGAATGGCAAATTGTTCGCCCGGTGGAAAACGTGGCGCGACAGGCGCTCTGCGTGGCGACCGGCGAGCGTAACAGCGTTGATCCGCTGCCGCGCAGCGATGAACTGGGGCTGACGCTACGTGCGGTCGGTCAGCTCGGTCTGATGTGCCGCTGGCTGATTAACGATGTCTCGACGCAGGTGAATAGCGTGAGCGATGGCAGCGATGTGCTGGCACGCGGCAACGAAGATCTGAATCAGCGTACTCAGGAAACGGTCGTTAACGTACAGCAAACCGTGGCGACCATGAGCCAGATGGCGGCGTCGGTACAGAATAACTCCCAGACGGCGGCCGAAGCCGATAAGCTCTCGCTGGCGGCCAGCGGTGCGGCGGCGCAGGGCGGTCAGGCGATGCACCGGGTGGTGCAGACCATGGAAGATATTGCTGACAGTACGCAGCGCATTGGTTCTATCACCACGTTGATTAACGATATCGCGTTCCAGACCAATATTCTGGCGCTGAACGCCGCTGTCGAAGCGGCGCGCGCGGGCGAGCAGGGGAGAGGGTTTGCCGTGGTCGCCGGGGAAGTTCGCCATCTGGCGAGCCGTAGCGCGACGGCGGCAAACGAGATTCGTCAGCTGATTGAGGCCAGCGCCAGCAAGGTGCAGTCGGGCTCCGAGCAGGTTCACGCTGCCGGGCGCACGATGGATGACATTGTCTCGCAGGTACAGAATGTCACCCAGCTGATTGCGCAGATTAGTCAATCTACGTCTGAACAGGCCACGGGGCTGTCTGATTTAACGCGTGCCGTGGCGAAGCTGGATGAGATCACCCAGAAAAACGCCGGACTGGTGGCAGAAAGCGCCAACGTATCGGCGATGGTAAAACACCGCGCCAGCCGTTTACAGGATGCGGTCACCGTCCTGCATTAATCCAACTGCGAGATCTCGAGCGCCGCGCGGTCGATAATGCCGACAATCTGCTTCAACTGCGCGTCGCTTGTCTCGCCCTGATTCACCTTCAGGTCTAGCACGGCTTTAAAGTTATCCAGCGCCCGTTTCATCTGCGGGTTTTTGCGCAGTTCATGCCCCACCATGCGGGACTTCAGGCGCGCCTGAATGTGTTCCAGATGTTCCTGATTTTCTTCCAGCGTCTGGGTGCCTTCGGCGGTAATAGCGATTTTTTTACGCCCGCCGTCCTCTTCATGCACCGTAATCAGCCCCTGGTCCTGGAGCAGGTCGAGCGTCGGGTAGATAACGCCGGGACTTGGGCTGTAATTGCCCTCGGTCAGGGCTTCAATCGCTTTAATCAGTTCATAGCCGTGGCTGGCGTTATCCTTCAGGATGCTGAGGACCACCAGACGCAGCTCGCCGTGGCCGAAGAAGCGCTGGCGACGTCCGCCGCCGCCGTGACCTTCGCCACGCCCGCCACGATGTTCACACTCACCGCGTTCACCGCGATGTCCACGACCACCACGGCCGCGATGTTCAGAATCAGAGAAAGGTCTCATGATGTTTATCCTTACGTTGTTTAGATATATCTAACTTATATCTAAATGTATATCTTTAGCAATATCGAAAACGTGTTATTTTTTATTGTGTTGATTTTTAATGATTTTAATTTTGTGTTCGGATTTTTTGTGCGCCGCTGTTCATATATCTTAAAAATAGCTTGCTTTCTGTTTAGTTGGCAATCATTATCATTTGCAAATGATTTAGATATATCTATTTGTGAGAGAGACGCCAAATGAAAGAGAACAAATACCCACAGCGCGTGCGCAATGAACTTCGTTTTCGTGAACTGACCGTCCTGCGCGTGGAGCGCGTGGGTGAAGCCTTCCAGCGCGTGGTGCTGGGCGGTGAGGCGCTGGAAGGTTTTAGTTCGCGCGGCTTTGACGATCACACCAAGCTGTTTTTCCCGCAGGCCGGTAGCACCCTGACGCCACCAACGATGACCGATGAAGGGATTGTATGGGCAGAAGGCGTGCGCCCGCAGGCCCGCGACTATACGCCGCTCTATAATGCCGAGCGCCACGAGCTGGCCTACGATTTCTTTATTCATGACGGCGGCGTCGCCAGCCAGTGGGCAATGGAAGCAAAAGCGGGCGATACGCTGCTTATCGGCGGCCCGCGCGGTTCGTTGGTGGTGCCGGAAGATTATGCCTGGCAGCTGTACGTTTGCGATGAAACCGGTATGCCGGCGCTGCGTCGCCGTCTGGAAGCGCTGCAGACGTTAGCGGAGCGTCCGCAGGTGACGGCGCTGGTGATGGTAAAAGACGATGCGGATAAAGCCTATCTGGCCGGGTTCGATGGCTTCAATATCGAGTGGATTTCCGGCTACGATGTGGCCACCGTCGCCGCGCGCCTGGCACAGCTCACGGTGCCGGAATCGGATTACTTTATCTGGCTGACCGGTGAAGGGAAGGTGGTAAAAAGTCTGACCGACGGTTTTGTTACCGACGCTATCGACCCGCAGCTGGTGCGTTCAAGTGCCTACTGGCATGCGAAATAACTAAATTCTGGTTGCGCTATACGATGATGTGATAGCGCGACCCCATTCCTGCCCTCTCTCTCCTCGTGATTTATCCAGATCTCCCCTCATCATTATGATGAACATCCTGTTTTCCACACTTTTTATACGATTATTTTGCCCCGTATTTGGGGCTGTATTTGATGATTATTTATTATCTAATTAATTGTTTTTAATGAATTAACTGTGAGTAAAATCGTGGTTATGTGATGTCAATCACTACATTCATGTTTCCAATACAAAATCTGTAAAACTAGAACTTTGTCGACTTTTCGTCTAAAAATACCGGGTCCAGGGCTAGACACGACCACGCAATGGTTATCAAATGGTTAAAAAATACCGTGTCAGATGTTAATCATCGACAAAATTAAAAAATGGTTAGCCCGCATACACGACTTACCTGCGTTACGACGCACCTTCTCTGGAGAAACTATGCATTCCTCTGTTAATAAAAACGAAAGCCGGACCTTTTTCGGTCATCCGTACCCGCTGGGTTCGCTGTTCTTTACCGAAATGTGGGAGCGATTCTCGTTTTACGGTATCCGCCCGTTACTGATCCTGTTTATGGCGGCAACCGTCTATGACGGCGGCATGGGACTGGCGCGTGAAAACGCCTCGGCGATTGTAGGTATCTTCGCGGGAACGATGTACCTGGCGGCGCTGCCGGGCGGCTGGTTGGCTGATAACTGGCTCGGCCAGCAAAAAGCGGTGTGGTACGGCTCTATTCTGATTGCGCTGGGCCACCTGTCGATCGCGCTGTCGGCCTTTATGGGTGACAACCTGTTCTTTATCGGCCTGATGTTTATCGTACTGGGCTCGGGTCTGTTCAAGACCTGTATCTCAGTGATGGTCGGCACGCTGTATAAAAAGGGTGATGCCCGTCGCGACGGCGGCTTCTCGCTGTTTTATATGGGCATCAACATGGGGTCATTTATCGCGCCGCTGATTTCCGGCTGGCTGATTAAATCCCACGGCTGGCACTGGGGCTTTGGCATCGGCGGTATCGGGATGCTGGTGGCGCTGGTTATCTTCCGCGTGTTTGCCGTTCCGGCAATGAAGCGCTACGACAGCGAAGTGGGCCTCGACTCTACCTGGAACAACCCGGTGGCGAAGAAAAACGGCGTTGGCGCATGGCTGCTGGCGTTAGCGGTGGGTGTAGCAGTGATTATCACCCTGATTGCCCAGGGCATCATTGTGATTAACCCGGTGGCCGTTGCCAGCGTGCTGGTGTACGTGATTGCGGCTTCCGTGGCGCTGTACTTCATCTACCTGTTTGCCTTCGCGGGTTTGAGCCGTAAAGAACGTGCGCGCCTGCTGGTGTGCTTTATTCTGCTGGTCTCCGCGGCGTTCTTCTGGTCTGCCTTCGAGCAGAAACCTACGTCGTTCAACCTGTTTGCCAACGACTATACCAACCGTATGATCGGTGATTTCGAGATCCCAGCGGTATGGTTCCAGTCAATTAATGCCCTGTTCATCATCCTGCTGGCGCCGGTATTTAGCTGGGCCTGGCCTGCACTGGCGCGTAAAAACGTCCGTCCTGGCAGTATCACCAAGTTCGTTATCGGTATTCTGTGTGCGGCAGCAGGCTTCGGTCTGATGATGCTGGCAGCGCAGAACGTGTTGAGCAACGGCGGCGCTGGCGTATCACCGATGTGGCTGGTGGGCAGTATCCTGATGCTGACGCTTGGCGAGCTGTGCCTGAGCCCGATTGGTCTGGCGACTATGACGCTGCTGGCACCGGAAAGAATGCGCGGCCAGATGATGGGGCTGTGGTTCTGCGCCAGCGCGCTGGGCAACCTGGCGGCAGGTCTGATTGGTGGTCACGTGAAGGCCGATCAGCTGGATATGCTGCCGGACCTGTTCGCTCGCTGCTCCATTGCGCTGCTGATCTGTGCCGCGGTGCTGTGCGTACTGATTGTGCCGGTTCGCCGGATGCTGGAAAACGCCAAATCCAGCGCGGAACAAACGCCGGTCAGCAACGCGTGATAGTGTTCTGACTACTGAGCCGGTACATATTGTACCGGCTTTTTTTTGCGCAATGCGCACCGTTTCTTGCGCAAAACGGGTATAAAACGTGATTTCTGTTCGAGAATAAATGCAATAACGTGAGCGGTTCCTTTGAAATTGCGCTGGATTCCGGTCCATAGTATAGACTTGTTTACTACGTGGTTAATTTTAAGGACAAGCATATGCCAGCAGTCATTGATAAAGCTTTGGATTTCATTGGTGGTATGAACACGTCTGAGCCAGTACCACAGTCCATGGATGAGAGTACAGCGAAGGGAATTCTGAAATATTTAAAAGAGTTAGGTGTTCCCGCAAGCTCTGCGGCGGTGGCTGAACGTGGTCATCAGGACGGCTGGAGCGAGGGATTTACTGATAAAGTGGCGGGATGGGCCGAGAAGGTCGAATCCGGCGAGCATATGGTGATTAAGAACCCTGAATTCTTCTCTTCCTACATGCGTGAAGAGCTCCGCTCACTGGTGTGAGTTAACCCTGTTTAAATCCCAATAGCCTATCCCGGATGCTTTCACCGTAAGCGTGAAGGCATCCTGTTTTACTCCCCCTCGCTTTCACAGCCGCACGGGCTAATCTCCGACCTTGAGTCTGCGCCAGAACGTCGTACGGCTGATGCCAAGATAGCGTGCCGCCGCGGTTTTATCGCCATTGAACTGGGCGAGCACCTGTTGAGGGCTTAATGAGTCTGGTGCTGGTGGCACCAGGTTTTGCGCGACGAGTTCAGGCAGGCACTGCCGTAAAAAATCGCTATCCAGCATGGGCTGCGGCTCAACGCTTAAAAAAAGCGCCAACCGTTCCATCATATTACGCAGCTCGCGGACGTTGCCGGGCCAGCTATAGCGCAGCAGAACCGATTGGCTTTGCATCATCCCGTTGCGTAGCGCCTCGCTAAACGGCACCCCTAAGGCCGCCAGCGACTGCACCAGAAACGCCTCCGCCAGCGGCACAATGTCTGCCAGGCGCTCGCGCAACGGTGACAACTTCAGGCGTAAGATGCTGAGGCGATAAAACAGGTCATTGCGAAATTGCCCGCGTTTCATCTCCGCTTCCAGATGACAGTGGGTGGCGCTAATCACCCGTACCTCGACGGGAATGGGGTGGTGCCCGCCTACGCGCGTGACCTCTTTTTCCTCCAGCACGCGCAGCAGGCGCGTCTGCAAGGGGAGGGGCATCTCGCCAATTTCGTCCAGAAACAGCGTCCCGCCATGGGCAATTTCAAACAGCCCGGCCCGTCCGCCGCGCCGTGAGCCGGTAAACGCGCCTTCTTCATAGCCAAACAGTTCGGCCTCCAGCAGTGATTCGGCAATGGCACCGCAGTTCACGGCGACAAACGGCGGAAAGGATTTGCCGTGGCGGTGGCCCAATCGCGTGAAATATTCGCGGTGAATGGCCTGTGCCGCCAGCTCTTTCCCCGTACCGGTTTCTCCCTGAATCAGCACTGCCGCACGAGAGCGCGCATAGAGCATGATGGTGTGGCGAACCTGTTCCATGGGCCCCGATTCCCCGCGCATGTCGTCCAGCGCATAGCGTGTGCGCAGACCGCTGCCAGCCGCAGGGTAGACGCTTTGCCGCAGCGTCAGACGGGTCATCTCCAGCGCATCGCTGAAGGCCTGGCGGACGGTGGCTTCGGAATAGATAAAGATTCCGGTCATGCCCGCCTCTTCGGCGAGGTCGGTAATCAGCCCTGCGCCCACGACCGCGTCTATGCCGTTGGCCTTCAGTTCGTTGATTTGCCCTCGGGCGTCTTCTTCAGTGACGTAGCTACGCTGCTCAAGCTGCAGGTTAAACGTCTTTTGAAAGGCGATAAGTGCAGGCAGCGTCTGCTGATAGGTCACGATGCCGATGGAGGAGGTGAGCTTTCCGGCTTTTGCCAGCGCCTGTAGTACGTCAAAGCCGCTGGGTTTAATCAGGATAACCGGCACGGAAAGGCGGCTTTTCAGGTACGCGCCGTTGGAGCCCGCGGCGATGATGGCGTCGCAGCGTTCGGTCGCCAGCTTCTTGCGGATGTAGTTCACCGCCTTTTCGAAACCAAGCTGGATGGGGGTAATGGTCGCCTGATTATCGAATTCGAGGCTGATATCGCGAAACAGTTCGAACAGACGAGTGACCGAGACCGTCCAGATAACCGGCCTGTCGTCATTCACTCTCGGTGGAAGCGATGTGGCTGCCATAGCGTGCTCAAAAAAGGGGCCGAATATTGGGTTTAGACTTGTTTCATAAATGTTGCAATGAAACGCGATAGAACGTTTCGTGAAACGTTAGCTGACACGTTTTAATCGACATTGAGAATGAAGAGACTAATTAATTATTTGTTATTAAAGGAGTTAAATAAATGACGCTCAGAAAACAGGCGTTGGCATATCCCTTGCTTTATCTGAATCAACCGAAAGTAACAAGTTGATAACAAGAGGACGGGATATGTCTCTACACTCTCCAGGCCAGGCTTTCCGCGCTGCGCTGACCAAAGAAAACCCCTTGCAGATTGTCGGCACGATTAATGCCAACCACGCGCTGCTGGCCCAGCGTGCCGGGTATCAGGCTATTTATCTTTCCGGCGGCGGCGTGGCGGCCGGTTCCCTCGGGCTACCGGATTTGGGGATTTCTACCCTTGATGACGTGCTGACCGACATCCGCCGTATCACCGACGTCTGCCCGCTGCCGCTGCTGGTGGACGCGGATATCGGTTTTGGCTCGTCGGCGTTTAACGTCGCGCGCACCGTGAAGTCCATCAGCAAGGCCGGGGCCGCGGCGCTGCATATTGAAGATCAGATTGGCGCTAAGCGCTGCGGGCATCGACCGAACAAAGCGATCGTTTCTAAAGAGGAGATGGTCGACCGCATTCGGGCGGCGGTCGATGCGCGTACGGACCCGGACTTCGTGATCATGGCGCGTACCGATGCGCTGGCGGTGGAAGGGCTGGAGGCGGCTATCGATCGCGCTCGCGCCTATGTGGAAGCGGGGGCCGACATGCTGTTCCCGGAGGCTATCACTGAGCTTTCAATGTATCGCCAGTTTGCCGACGCGGTGCAGGTGCCGATCCTCGCCAATATCACCGAATTCGGCGCGACGCCGCTGTTTACCACCGATGAACTGCGCAGCGCCCACGTGGCGATGGCGCTTTATCCGCTCTCGGCTTTCCGCGCGATGAACCGCGCCGCCGAGCAGGTCTATAACGTGCTGCGTCAGGAAGGTACGCAGAAAAGCGTTATCGACATGATGCAGACGCGCAACGAGCTGTACGAAAGCATCAACTACTACCAGTACGAAGAGAAGCTCGACGCGTTGTACACCAAAAAGTAGGCCTGATAAGGCGTTTATCCGGCCTACTCGAACACCCTCAGCACCCTACCTATGACAATAATGACGAGGACAACATGAGCGATACATCGATCCTGCAAAATAGCACCCATGTCATTAAGCCTAAAAAATCCGTCGCCCTTTCCGGCGTACCGGCGGGGAATACTGCGCTGTGCACCGTCGGCAAAAGCGGCAACGACCTGCACTATCGTGGTTACGATATTCTCGATTTAGCGGAGCACTGCGAGTTTGAAGAGGTGGCCCATCTGCTGATTCACGGCAAGCTGCCGACCCGCGATGAGCTGCAAGCTTACAAGATTAAGCTCAAAGCGCTGCGCGGCCTACCAGCTAACGTGCGCACCGTGCTGGAGGCGCTTCCTGCGGCCTCGCATCCGATGGACGTGATGCGCACCGGCGTGTCGGCACTGGGCTGCACGCTGCCAGAGAAAGAGGGGCATACCGTTTCCGGCGCGCGCGATATCGCCGACAAGCTGTTGGCCTCGTTCAGCTCAATCCTCCTCTATTGGTACCACTACAGCCACAACGGCGAACGCATCCAGCCGGAAACCGACGACGATTCGGTCGGCGGTCACTTCCTGCATCTTCTGCACGGCGAAAAACCGTCGGCAAGCTGGGAAAAGGCGATGCATATCTCGCTGGTGCTGTACGCCGAGCACGAGTTTAACGCCTCCACCTTTACCAGCCGCGTGATTGCCGGGACCGGTTCTGACGTCTATTCAGCGATTATTGGTGCGATTGGCGCGCTGCGCGGCCCGAAACACGGCGGGGCTAACGAGGTGTCGCTGGAAATTCAGCAGCGTTACGAAACCCCGGACGAAGCCGAAGCGGATATCCGCAAGCGCGTGGAAAACAAAGAAGTGGTGATTGGCTTTGGTCATCCGGTTTACACCATTGCCGACCCGCGCCATCAGGTCATTAAGCGCGTTGCCAAACAGCTTTCCCAGGAGGGCGGTTCGCTCAAAATGTACAACATCGCCGACCGTCTGGAATCGGTGATGTGGGACACCAAGAAGATGTTCCCCAACCTCGATTGCTTCTCGGCGGTCTCCTACAACATGATGGGCGTGCCGACCGAGATGTTCACCCCGCTGTTCGTCATCGCCCGCGTGACCGGCTGGGCGGCGCACATTATTGAACAGCGCCAGGACAACAAAATTATCCGTCCTTCCGCCAACTACACCGGCCCGGAAGACCGTGAGTTTGTCCCGCTGGATAAGCGTCAGTAATCCCAAACCACTAACGATAAAAAAACAGGAAAAGTACCCTATGTCCGCTCAGATGATGAATATTCGCCCGGAGTTTGACCGTGAAATCGTGGATATCGTGGATTATGTGATGCACTACGATATCACCTCCAAAGTGGCCTATGACACCGCCCACTACTGCCTGCTTGATACGCTGGGCTGCGGGCTGGAAGCGCTGGAGTATCCGGCCTGCAAAAAGCTGATGGGGCCGATTGTTCCGGGCACCGTGGTGCCGAACGGTGTGCGCGTGCCGGGCACTCAGTTCCAGCTCGACCCGGTGCAGGCGGCGTTTAATATTGGCGCGATGATCCGCTGGCTTGATTTCAACGATACCTGGCTTGCCGCCGAGTGGGGACATCCTTCTGATAACCTCGGTGGGATCCTGGCAACGGCGGACTGGCTGTCGCGCAACGCGGTGGCCGCAGGCAAAGCGCCGCTGACCATGAAGCAGGTGCTGACCGGCATGATAAAAGCCCATGAAATTCAGGGCTGTATTGCGCTCGAGAACGCTTTCAACCGCGTGGGGCTTGACCACGTGCTGCTGGTGAAAGTGGCCTCTACCGCGGTGGTGGCGGAGATGCTGGGGCTGACGCGCGATGAGATCCTTAACGCCGTCTCGCTGGCGTGGGTCGACGGTCAGTCGCTGCGCACCTATCGTCATGCGCCGAATGCCGGCACGCGTAAATCCTGGGCGGCAGGTGACGCCACCTCGCGCGCGGTGCGGTTGGCGCTGATGGCAAAGACCGGAGAGATGGGCTATCCGTCAGCGCTGACGGCGAAAACCTGGGGCTTCTATGATGTCTCGTTTAAGGGCGAAGCGTTCCGCTTCCAGCGCCCTTACGGCTCCTACGTGATGGAGAACGTGCTGTTTAAAATCTCCTTCCCGGCGGAGTTCCACTCGCAGACGGCGGTAGAAGCGGCGATGACGCTGTATGAGAAGATGCAGGCGGCGGGCAAAACGGCCGCCGATATCGAGAAGGTGACCATCCGCACTCACGAAGCCTGTATTCGTATCATCGATAAAAAAGGTCCGCTGAATAACCCGGCCGACCGTGACCACTGCATTCAGTACATGGTGGCGATTCCACTGCTGTACGGCCGCTTAACCGCGGCGGACTACGAGGACAGCGTGGCGCAGGATAAACGTATCGACGCTCTGCGCGAGAAGATTACCTGCTTTGAAGACCCGGCGTTTACCGCCGACTACCACGCGCCGGATAAGCGGGCCATCGCCAATGCTATTACCCTCGAATTCACCGACGGTACGCGCTTCGAAGAAGTGGCCGTAGAGTACCCGATTGGCCACGCCCGCCGCCGCACCGACGGTATTCCGAAGCTTATCGATAAATTCAAAATCAACCTGGCGCGTCAGTTCCCAACCCGCCAGCAGCAGCGCATTCTGGATGTCTCCCTCGACAGAACCCGTCTGGAGCAGATGCCGGTGAATGAGTATATGGATCTGTTCGTTATCTGAAACACGACTCATCAGGCGTAAGTTCAACAGGAGAGCATTATGTCTTTTAGCGAGTTTTATCAGCGTTCCATTACCGAGCCGGAGACGTTTTGGGCCGAGCAGGCCCAGCGTATCGACTGGCAGATGCCTTTTACGCAGACGCTGGATAGCAGCCATCCGCCGTTTGCCCGCTGGTTTTGCGGTGGCACCACCAACTTATGTCACAACGCTATCGACCGCTGGCTGGACCAGCAGCCGGACGCGCTGGCGCTGATCGCGGTTTCGTCGGAGACCGAAGAGGAGCGTACATTTACCTTTCGCCAGCTGTATGACGAAGTGAACGCGGTGGCGTCGATGCTGCTATCGCTGGGTGTTCAGCGCGGCGACCGGGTATTGGTTTATATGCCGATGATTGCCGAAGCGCAGATAACGCTGCTGGCCTGCGCGCGCATTGGTGCCATTCACTCGGTGGTGTTCGGCGGCTTTGCCTCGCACAGCGTGGCGGCGCGTATTGATGATGCCAGACCGGTGCTGATTGTCTCGGCGGACGCGGGCGCGCGCGGCGGCAAAATCATGCCGTATAAAAAGCTGCTCGATGATGCCATTGACCAGGCGCAGCATCAGCCACGCCACGTACTGCTGGTGGATCGCGGACTGGCGAAAATGGCGCGTGTTGCCGGGCGCGATCTCGATTTCGCTACGCAGCGTCAGCAGCATGAAGGGGCACGAGTACCGGTCGCCTGGCTTGAGTCCAACGAGACGTCCTGCATTCTCTATACCTCTGGCACCACCGGCAAACCGAAAGGCGTACAGCGCGATGTGGGCGGCTACGCGGTGGCGTTGGCAACCTCGATGGCGACCATTTTCGGTGGCAAAGCGGGCGGCGTATTCTTCTGCGCCTCGGATATCGGCTGGGTGGTCGGCCACTCTTATATTGTCTACGCGCCGCTGCTGGCGGGCATGGCGACCATTGTCTACGAAGGACTGCCGGTTTATCCCGACTGTAGCGTGTGGTGGAAAATCGTTGAGAAGTACCAGGTCAACCGCATGTTCTCAGCGCCAACCGCTATCCGCGTGTTGAAGAAGTACCCAACCGCGCAGATTCGCCACCACGATCTCTCCTCGCTGGAGGCGCTGTATCTGGCGGGAGAACCGCTCGACGAACCGACCGCCGCGTGGGTGACCGAGACGCTGGGCGTGCCGGTAATCGACAACTACTGGCAGACCGAATCCGGCTGGCCGATTATGGCGATTGCCCGTGCGCTGGACGACAGACCCTCACGCCTTGGCAGCCCCGGCGTACCGATGTACGGCTACAACGTCCAACTGCTTAACGAAGTGACCGGTGAACCGTGCGGAGTTAACGAGAAAGGAATGCTGGTGATCGAAGGGCCGCTGCCGCCGGGCTGCATCCAGACTATCTGGGGCGATGACGAACGCTTTGTGAAAACCTACTGGTCGCTGTTTTCCCGCCAGGTCTACGCCACCTTTGATTGGGGCATCCGCGATGCCGACGGCTATTACTTCATTCTTGGCCGTACCGACGATGTGATAAACGTCGCCGGGCATCGTCTGGGAACACGCGAGATAGAAGAGAGTATTTCCAGCTATCCGAACGTCGCGGAAGTGGCGGTGGTCGGCGTCAAAGATGCGCTAAAAGGGCAGGTGGCAGTGGCGTTTGTGATCCCGAAACAGAGCGACAGCCTGGACGATCGCGACGTCGCCCATTCAGAGAAAGAAGCGATCATGGCGCTGGTGAACAGCCAGATAGGCAACTTTGGCCGCCCGGCGAACGTCTGGTTTGTCTCGCAGCTGCCGAAAACGCGATCCGGTAAAATGCTGCGCCGTACGATCCAGGCGATATGCGAAGGGCGCGATCCGGGGGATCTGACGACGCTCGACGATCCGGCTGCGCTGCAACAGATTCGCCAGGCAATTGAGGCGGGGTGATAGGGTTGATGTTATCAACGTAAAAGGGCTGACGATTTCTCGTCAGCCCTTTTTTATCTGGTGGCCCCTGTTGGGTTTGAACCAACGACCAAGCGATTATGAGTCATAAAATCGGCATGCTTCTAATCGTTCGCTATTGACGCTTATTGTATTTTTAATTGTCTATAATCAATCAGTTATGATGTTGTTTTTGTTTCTGATTGGTTGTCTCGTCTCCTCATTGTACTATCGTTACCTGACCCATTACCTGACCCAAAATGGGCATCGGGTCAGGTAACGCTTATCCTTAGAAAGGTAACCTCATGGCCGCTAATCTTACCGAGACTGCTATACGTGGATTGAAGACAAAAAGCACGTCGTACTACGTGTGGAGCAACAGTGCTCAGCGTGGTACCGGCAGGCTTGGCGTTAAGGTTCAGCCTTCAGGCAGCAAAGTTTTTTATTTCCGTTACTACGTTGAGAAAGGGAAGAAAGAGAAATTCATTCAGTTGGGCATCTGGCCTGAGATGAAACTCGTAACAGCCAATGAGCTGGCGAAAAAGTATGGTGCCTGGCTTGTTGAAGGAAAAGAGCCCCAACAAGAGCTTGAGCAACAACGCCTGGCCGAAGAGCACATTATGCAGATCCATCGCTCTCAAGGATCGTTTGAAGAGCTGGTGCATGGCTACGTTAACAAGATGAAGCTCGACAATAAGCGGACCTGGGCTGATGTTCTGAAGCGTCTTGAAAAAGAGTGCTACACGGTTATCCCTCGAGAAACCAAAGCGAAAGATGTAACACCTCTGCAGATCAAAACCATCCTCTCAGGCATTATCCAGCGTGATGCGGTGGT
>NZ_CABTJS010000178.1:0-89563 GCF_902485085.1 uncultured Kluyvera sp. | reverse complement strand
GCCACTGCCGCCACCCTGACCGCCGTGACCTTGGCCACCACCTATGCCGCCGCCATGATTACCGCCACTGCCGCCACCCAAGCCACCGTGACCTTGACCACCACCTATGCCGCCGCCATGATTACCGCCACTGCCGCCACCCAGGCCACCGTGACCTTGACCACCACCTATGCCGCCGCCATGATTACCGCCACTGCCGCCACCCAGGCCGCCGTGACCTTGACCGCCACCGTTGCCACCGCCCTGACCGCCACCGTTGCCACCGCCCTGACCGCCGCCGTTGCCACCGCCCTGACCGCCGCCGTTGCCACCGCCCTGACCGCCGCCGTTGCCGCCGCCCTGACCGCCGCCGTTGCCACCGCCCTGACCGCCGCCGTTGCCACCGCCCTGGCCGCCACCGTTGCCACCGCCCTGGCCGTCGCCGTTGCCACCGCCCTGGCCGCCACCGTTGCCACCGCCCTGACCGCCGCCGTTGCCACCGCCCTGGCCGCCGCCGTTACCACCGCCCTGGCTGCCACCGTTGCCCTGACCACCGCCGTTACCATTGCCGTTGCCATTGCCGTTATTTCCGCTTCCGTTACCACCGCCTCCATTGCCCTGACCATTCCCATTATTTCCGTTGCCGTTCCCGTTAGCGTTCTGGCCGCTATTGCCGTTGTTACCGTTATTACCGTTACCATTTGCCGCTACGGCATATATTGTGGTTGCTGGGTACAAAACGGTAAGCGCCACCATTATGGCGAGTTGCTTCATTTTCATGATGAGCCCTATCACGCATTATTAGGTGCTGTGTGCTGTTGCCGTAATAACCGAACACTCGTTATGCAAATAAACACCGTTCGGTAATGATCACGACACCCGTTCATTGAATTACAAATATTCCAGGCGATAAAAGGCAGTACCAACGAAGGTAAAAAATGTCACTTATCAATAGATTAAAATAAATGCAAACATGACATGCAGGCGAAAAAAACAGCCATCCATAAACAACCTATGAAGGTTTTTATTATTAATAAATGTTTAACCTAACGAAATTAAAGGTTTAAACGAATACCTTAAACTTTGTCATTCAACATTTATCTGTATGCGTAACACCATAATAGTTTTTGAAAATATACCGCCTCGCCATGCCAATGATATCGCCATGGAATTATGTAAAGCTTCATACACCGATATAATTCATGTTTCGATGCTATACGGATGAGTATGCATATTTGGAAGACATGAGGATCTCATGATAAAGTTTGATTTAATTTTAATATTATCAACCTTTAGTATTAACTACTCACAAGGCACTAGACTCTGATAAGATAACCAGAAAACAAAGCGTTAAAAAAAGGCAGACACAACGAAAGTGTTAAAAGCGATTAATATCACGCAATTTCATCATACATATTGGTTAAGAGAAGGCTGATGGACAATTTATAAAAAACAAAAACATCATGAATTACATAATGTTAACAGCATAACACTCTGTCACGCATAACCATTAAGAAAAGCTGTTAAAAACTTAATAAATAAGTTGTATTTACATCTTGTAATTTATTTTTACATCTTGTTTCATGATTATTTCTTGCTTTAGAAATATCAGCGTCTAAATTTTAAATTAAGCAGACATTCTTTTAATTGCGTATTTTAACATTTGTCAAAACAGCAACCACATTTCAGCAATGCTTAACCAGGTGCCTTTATAATTTTGCCTGCTGTTAGAAATTAGGGGTCTCATCATGCAAAAAGAGCTCAGTTTCACGGACCAGACTCTTTCTCTTATCACAAGGCCGTCGCTCCAGTCCTGTGCGCTTTCTCAGAGTCTGAAAAAAACACTAAGGATGAATAGTAAAATCATCAATATTCATACTGTTAGCCAGGAAAACGTATCACAAGGTATCGTACTCTTTGATATGATTGAAATTGATAAAAGGTTAATAAAGGCCTGGCAGGAAGAACTCTGTAAAATAAATAACGGCATAAAACTCTTACTTTTCAATACTCCTGAAGATTACGCCTATCAGGATATTGAAAGTTGGCCGCATATTCACGGCATATTCTATGCACATGATGAAGAACACTTCTTGATCAAAGGCTTACAAAAAGTGATGGAGGGGGAATGTTACTTCTCACGTAAGCTGGCGAGCTATCTTATTATGAATTCTGGAAATTACCGTTATGATACTCAGGAAAGCACAATCCTGACCTTCAGAGAAAAAGAGATCCTGAATAAGTTGCGCATCGGTGCCTCTAACATTGAAATCGCTCGTTCGTTATTCATTAGTGAGAGTACGGTAAAAACGCATTTATATCATTTATTTAAAAAGATCTCGGTTAAAAATCGGACCCAAGCCGTATCCTGGGCAAACGATAATTTCAAGAGCTAATTCGTCCTACACCAGCAATAAAAAAGCGGCGCCAGGTTTACCCTGTCGCCGCTTTTACTGTTTATGCGCACTCTACAGCACGGACTCCTTCGATGCTGTCGTTCTCGCTCTACGGTTTGCCAACCATAGTCCACTGTTTTTCATCGCATAGCCAAAGATCAATCCCACCGCTAATGATGAAACGACCAGTCGCCAGTTGCCCTGTCCAGCAAAGGTCGCACACGCGCCAATGAAAGTGCCTGGAACAAATGACAACAGCATTTGCTTTGCCTGAATACACATCAAAAACGCGACAATACCCGTTATGACGTAACCAAGAATTTCCAGGTGGGGAGCAAGCGCGCTGCCATAGATAATGACTAGCGCCCAAATAACACCGCTCATCGTCGTACAGGCTGAAACGGCCAATCCTTTCAGACCATCATGCGGGCAGGCAAAATAAGCCGTACAGCCCAAAAATCCGGCCCAGCTCAGTAAACCGAGAGACACGGCAACCCATCCCCAGAGACCGGAGAGAATGCCTGTTGTGATTGCAATAGCTAAGATAACGTTCATAGCGCGCATCTTAGCAGATGCGCGCTATTTTGGTGAGATCACGAGCACACAATGCTCATAACATTAATTTCAGTTGCACTAATTTTGTGATTTAAATCACTCTTTATCTTCTTCCTGTAGCTCATCCCACATCGCCGCAATAGCTTCACGGGTCAGCGGTGCCATCGTACGCCAGAACGCAGTGGTCGCATGAGCTTCAACTTTCCCCAGGAAACTTTCAAACCACGGCAGGATAAAGTCACCAAACAGCGTTTCCAACGCCTCGGTGTCGTCCTCTTCCGCTTTATCTTCAAGCCATGAAGCCGCCAGCAGCAGCGTGCCGATGTGATCGGCAGGACTATCCCCTAATGGCATGCCCCATTCCGTCAGGAATTCACGAACTTCAGCTTCGGTCGCGCCGTCATCCCATGCGCTACGGCACGGTGGTACACGGCAGTCATCCCCCACAAACAGCGCGTTGTAGTCAGCCGCAATCTGCTGAATATCACAGCTTTTTTGCAGACGAGCCAGCAGTTCATCCTGCTCCAGCGGCCAACTCGCCGCCAGCTTTCCATCACGGATCAGCGTGAATAGCGGCACCAACAGCGGATCCTGAGGTTGACGGTAGTACAGGGAGCCAAGCATGCGGCAGATGATTGAAAACTCGTTCATTGGTTAATCCATTCAGTCATTAAAATTCAGCAAATTCAGGAATCGGCGCCATTCCACGCGATTCAAGGAAATTCAGGAAGCGCCGAGGGGTAACGTTGAGGATCCTTTCCGCTGGGAATTCCACAGCATCCAGGATCTTCTGGCATTCGGTAAATTCACCCAGCGTAAAAGCAGTATGCGAGTCAGATCCTAGCGCAAGCCAACCACCGGCATCGCGAACGGCCGCAGCTATTGCACGGCAGTTGCTTTCGCTACCCACGCGGGAACTGACAAAAGAGGAGTTGTTAATTTCCAGCGCCACATGGTATTTCGCTGCGGCTTCAGCAATGGCGGGAATATCAACGGGGAATTTCGGGTTACCAGGGTGGCTAATCATGTGGACCTGACCACTTGCCATCGCCGCAATCATCGCCTGGGTATGCGTCTCTTTATCCTGAGGCGCAAACACCGGCTCATGGAAGCCGGCGATGATGAAATCAAGCGACGTTAGCATCGGCCCGGTACAATCGATTTCACCTTCAATGTTTTTGATGTTTGACTCAATACCGCGCAGGATCCCGACCCCATCAACGATGCGTGGCCAAATGCGCATATTCACAAAATGCCAGTAATGCGGAGCATCAGCCATATCGGGGCCATGATCGGTGATGGCAAAGAGTTTAATCCCTTTGCGTTTCGCCTCGGCGATATAGTCATGCAACGTACTGTAAGCATGTGTGCTGGCAACGGTGTGCATATGTAGGTCAACAGGATACATCACATTCTCCTCTCTCGTGATAAGCCAAGGATAGCAGGAAACCCTTGTATTTATTAGCTTGGGACATTAATAGCCGCGAACGCGATCGACCTGTCCGCCGGGCGCTTCACCACGTTCCAGTTGGGTAATGGTCTGCGCGATATAGGCAATGGCCTCTTTTGGCCGCGTCACCGCAGCAACGTGCGGTGTCATCGTTACCCGAGGATGAAGCCAAAGTGGGCTCTCTTTCGGCAGAGGTTCACGACTGAATACGTCAAGCATTGCCGCCTTAAGCTTGCCGCAGTCCAGCGCCGCCAGCAGATCCTCTTCAACCACATGAACGCCACGCGCCAGGTTCAACACATAGCTGTTATCCGGAAGCTGCGATAAATGCTGCTGATTGATGATGCCCACCGTTTCCGCCGTATTCGGCAGTAGGTTTATCAATACCCGCGTTCCTTGTAAAAACGCATTCAGTTCATCTTCACCGGCATAGCTCGTCACCTGCGGCCATTGCTTACGGCTTCGGCTCCAGCATCGCACCGGGAATCCCCACGACAAGAGACTTTCCGCCACTTTTGAGCCGAGTACCCCCACCCCCATAATACCGATGGTAAATTCTTCTTGCGTATAGTCCGGCAGCGGCTGCCACGTGGATTGACGCTGTAGCGCTTGATAATCATCAAAACGACGGAACCAATGCAGCACCTGGCTGACGGCATATTCCTGCATCTGAATACCCATGCCGGTATCTTCAAGGCGGAATAGCGGAATAGATTCCGGTAGCATTTCCGGATGCGCTTTCAATTTACTGAGAATAGAGTCAACGCCAGCGCCTAGCGCAAATACGGCCTTGAGCTCGCGACCTTGCAGCATTTCTACCGGAGGATGCCACACCAGCGCATAGTCGGCTGGCGCATTATCCCCTCGCTCCCATCCACGAATACGGGCATCTGGCAGTAATTTACTTAGCTCGGCAATCCAGTAAGGGGTATCAAACGTGGGGTGGTAAAAGATGATCTCCATAGTGACTCCTGCTTGTAGCACCGCTATCGGAACGAATGGGTGTTGTTTTTGATTATTTTTGTGGGTTAACAGAATAACAAATTTCTTTTCCCTGTCTCGGAAAATGCGGAGCAGATCGCAAATAATACGATTTATGCCTGTTTAAGAAGCATGTTGGTCGAAGTTTGTATAAACGCACGATTTTTTTAAAAAGTTTATTGACGCTGAAGAGCCTTTTCCCTACATTAGCGCTCGTCCCAGCAACACAGGGATGACAATATGGTGAGGTGTCCGAGTGGCTGAAGGAGCACGCCTGGAAAGTGTGTATACGGCAACGTATCCGGGGTTCGAATCCCCGCCTCACCGCCATATTCTAAGAAGAGCTCGTACGAAAGTACGGGCTTTTTTTTCGCCCATTGTACGCCCCGTTTCCCTTACAAGCATCGAAGCCGTCTGTTTCCCCGGGGTCGGCGTAAACACCTCGCCCGGGCTACGGGATGGTAGCCCGGCCAAGCGCAGCGCCGCCGGGAATGCTTATCTCCCAGCCGGACGCACAAAGGCGATACAAACGGTCTGAACGCCATGAGATGAATCCGTCTGGAAATCGACTGGCATCTTTATATCAATTCGAATGTGCGGCCACTCCTGAAGCGCAGTGCCAAAACGCTCCGTCGAGCACGAGCCCCCTACGCGACCAATAAGGGCTACACCATCGCGCAACAACTGTTCGCGACGAATATCTGCGCTGTAGATATTTGGCTGCGTGGCGTTGTTCCATTTGGTGATGATTTTGGGCCGGGATGGGACGTAAAACGTTAGCCATTCTGCCAGACGCTCCCCACCGACATACCTCAACGGCGTACCGTAGCGTTGATACCAGAGACGGTTTACCGTATCGCTAAACGGGATAACACCGCTCATTTTCTGCCCCGCATTAGCCACGTTGGCATACATCACACCGCTGTAGCCCATGATGACCAGCAGCGCAGCGCTGAGTAAGCTAACAAATACGCTGCGTGGAACGATGACAGAAGTTTGGCTGACGCAGCTAACCATCAACGCCGGTGCCAGAATGAAAAAAGGCTGCAGCCATTCAGTTAATCTGCCGCTGTTGAAGAAGAAAAACCAACAGCAAAGCGCTGTCAGCGGAATCAGGTAGACTCCCAGCACTACCCGACGTTCCCATGACGCAGGCCAGCGTAAGCGCGTGCCGCAAAAATACAAAATCGCGCCAGAAATAAGCAGTGGATAGAAAATGGAGAGCAAGCAGGTAAAAAGCCCCGGGTTAATACCTGGGTGCATTTCTGAATTCACCCAATGCAAAGCGGCAAAGTTATGTTCCTGCAGCCATAGGATATTCGGAGCAATTAACAGTACGCCTAATGCTAACGCACAATACCAGACAGCATGCCGATAGCAGCGACGAATATCCGCTACGAAAAGCGTTGAGAGAAATACAGACCCAACCAGAATCAACGTGGAATATTTTGACATGGTTGCCAGCCCAGCCAGCAGAGCAAAAGCAAGCCACCAATATAGATTTCGGCTAATAGCCAGCAGATAACAATACATCATCCATGGCCATAGCATCACCAACAGATAATTATCGTTGTAGCTAATGATATCAAAATTAATTAGCCCTGATAAATTAAGGGTTAACAATGCAAACCAGGCCAACATGTTACTGCCAGTGAGCCTGTGAGCAAGTACCCAACTACCCACCATGCCTATAGCGATGGCGAGAAAATGCGAAGCATACCAGTAAATATTCGCAGGTAGATAAACCGCAGGCCGCATAACCAGGCCAACCAACCATGGATTTTTTGGAGAGCCCCATTCGCCATTTTGCGCCCAGTTTAGCGCCTCTACAGCATCATAGGGAACCGCAGGGTCGAGCGATACCGTCACGATAGTCCACAGGACGGCATACAACGATGCCCAGATTATTACCAACCGTAAATTCATTATGTTTACCGGGCAGATATTCAACGTATTGATCTTAAAGTTATCCCTCATAAAAAAATATAAACAGCAAATCAATGAGATGTTTATTTATGACGCGCTAAAATAATAAAGATGACTGCGTTATCAAAACAGTTAGCCCTATCTTTTAGAGGTAATAGCTCAAACAGAACAATGCACAATATCTGTTTAAATAATTTCTGCACTATCGTTATCACGGCCCCTCATCCGCAGGTACCTGCACCGCTATCTCTTCCGCAATCCCAAACTGCTCCACCAGCAAAACTTTCTGCTGACGGTGCGACAGCGTGTCGAATATCTCTTTGCCTCTGGCATCCCTGACCACCCGCTCACCTTTCACTATCCCGGTAATCGAATCATGTCCCGCACGGCGGATAAGCAGCGCGCCATCAAAACGGCTACTGTGACGGCTTCGTTCGTGTCGCTGTGGATATTCCGCCGCCGACGCGTCCATGTCTAACAACTGGCAGTCCACCCGCGAGCGACCGAGCGGTTTCCAGTTCACGCACCAGAACCCTTCATCACGGTGTACCCGCGTCCCCCACACTGGGTGCGTAGAATGCCAGGCCTGTAGCGGCAACGGCTGGCCGTGAAGCATCGTGGTATCGACAATAAAGTGCTCATCATTAAGGCGGACGAACAGCGTGCCGTGGCCAGGAGAGTCCGCACTGACCGGTCGAGGTGAGCGCATCGTTGAAAGGCCGTACTGTACGGAAAAACCCACCGCTTTTAACAGCGCATACAATGCACCATGGCTAGCCCAGCAGGTGCCACCGGTTCCAAAGCGCAGCCAATGAGAGAAGAAGTCATCCGGCGTAAAGCCGGGTAAATCACCCGAAATACCCTGCGATACCTGTATTCGCTTGCGGATATTATCGAAGGGCACAGAACGACACCATGTCTGATAAAGCTTCGTCAATCCCGACTCGGTTAGCGCGGGATAGTGGCAAAGCCCCATTTTTTCAAGCACCTGTTCGGCGAGAGCAGGCGCAATGCTCATGTTTAAATTTTGCAAACTCATCATTAACCTGTGGCTTGTCTCAGCCATTCATAGAGAACAACTGAGCATCAATAGCACAAGTTAAGAACAATTGTAAACGAAATGTAAATTCACTCTTCAATCATCAATGCATACTCATCGCTGAGAAAATCTACTAATGCGCGAACCGCGGGTAATAACCCTCGACGGGAGGGGAATACCGCGTGAATCACCTCCCGCTTCGGCTCCCACTCATCCAGCACACGCACCAGCGAGCCATCAGCCAGCTGGTCTTTCGCCATCAGGATAGGCAACTGCACGACGCCAATGCCTGCGACCGCCGCCTCACGCAGCGCGAGCATGTCGCTGGTAATCAATCGCGGCGTGAAGTGGACCTCGGCCTTCGCACCGTTCGGACCATTCAGCGACCAACGATGAACATGCTTTCCTGCCGAGGTACTTAACCCCGGCCAGCGGCTCAGCTCATCAGGCGAGAGCGGTTTACCCATCGTTTCCACCAACCGAGGGCTCGTCACCAGGCAATGCCCACGGTCTGCCAGAACGCGCATCACCAGGTCACTATCATCAAACGGTCTTGGCCTGACGCGAATCGCCACATCGACCCCTTCCGCCACCAGATCCACTCGGCGATTGGTCGCTTCAAGCTGAATCTGTACGCCGGGATAGCGCGCCATAAAACGCGCCAGCATTGGCCCGACGTGCACATGCAGCAATGTCACTGGACAGGTTATTTTGACGCAACCTCGCGGTTCCACCTGCAGTACGGCAATCGCCTCCTGAGCCGCTTCCGCCTCTATCAGCATCGCCTTACAGTGCTGGTAAAACGTCTGCCCCACTTCCGTCACCGTGAACTGACGCGTGGTGCGATGAATTAGCCGCACACCAAGCTGTTCTTCCAGCTGCGCAATGCGTCGGCTGAGCTTTGATTTTGGGATATCCAGCGCGCGTCCCGCCGCGGCAAAGCCGCCGTTATCCACCACGTGAACAAACCACGCGAAATCATTGAGATCCTGCATGACCACCTCATCGTTCTAATTTTGCAACAGTGTAGGTCAATTCCGCTATCTAGCGAGCTATTAAATCCAAATATAAGCTAATCCACATCAAAGCTCACTACGCAGGAGAAACAAATGAAACAGATTACGGGTGTGTATACCGCGCCACGTCCGCACTGGGTGGGTGATGGCTTCCCGGTTCGTTCGTTACTTTCCTATCAGTCTCACGGTGAAAGCCTGAGCCCTTTCCTGCTGCTCGACTATGCAGGGCCGTACAGCTTCCCGGCAGATGGCGCTATGCGAGGGGTGGGAGAACATCCACACCGCGGGTTCGAGACGGTCACTATCGTCTACGCCGGTGAAGTGGAACATCGGGATTCCACCGGTAAAGGCGGTGTGATTGGCCCGGGTGACGTGCAGTGGATGACCGCTGGTTCCGGCATTCTGCATCAGGAATTTCACTCGGCGGAGTTTGCCCGTCGTGGCGGCGAACTGAAGATGATCCAGCTGTGGGTCAACCTGCCGGCGAAAGACAAGATGGCCGCGCCGGGCTACCAGAGTATTGAAGCCACGGCCATTCCAACGGTGGAACTCCCGGATAACAGCGGTTCGCTACGGGTGATTGCCGGTCGCTACGAGGAAAAAATGGGCCCGGCGAGCACGTTCTCACCGCTTAACGTCTGGGATATGCAGCTTCGTGAAGATAAAGAGATGACCTTTGAGCAGCCGGAAGGCTGGAGCACGGCACTCGTCGTGCTGGAAGGGAGCATAACGGTTAACGGTGAAACCCGCGCCCAGGAAGCGCAACTGGTCGTGTTAAGCCAGGAAGGTAAACGCGTGCACCTGCATGCCAGCCATGACGCCAAAGTGCTGGTGCTGGCAGGCGCGCCGCTCAATGAACCGATTGTCGGCTATGGCCCCTTCGTGATGAACAGTAAAACCGAAATCGATGAAGCGATTCGCGATTTTAACTCCGGCCGTTTTGGTCAGATCTGATAATAGAGAGGTGAATAACATGTCTACTCCAGCAAATTTCAACGGTGCACGCCCAGTGATTGATGTGAACGATGCGGTAATGCTACTCATCGACCACCAGAGCGGTCTGTTCCAGACGGTTGGCGATATGCCGATGCCAGAGCTGCGCGCTCGCGCTGCTGCACTGGCAAAAATGGCAACCCTTGCCGGTCTGCCGGTGATCACCACCGCGTCGGTTCCACAAGGCCCCAATGGTCCGCTGATTCCGGAAATCCACGAAAACGCGCCGCACGCACAATATATTGCACGCAAAGGTGAAATCAACGCCTGGGACAACCCGGAGTTCGTTGCTGCCGTGAAAGCAACGGGACGTAAAACCCTAATTATTGCCGGGACGATCACCAGCGTCTGCATGGCCTTCCCGGCTATTGCTGCGGTCGCTGACGGTTATAAGGTGTTTGCCGTCATCGACGCTTCGGGTACCTACAGCAAAATGGCGCAGGAAGTCACTCTGGCCCGCGTGGCGCAGGCGGGCGTTGTACCGATGGATACCGCAGCCGTCGCTTCCGAACTACAGCGCACATGGAATCGCCCGGATGCCGCCGAATGGGCCGAGGTGTACACCAAAATCTTCCCAGCGTACCAGTTGCTGATTGAAAGCTACGCAAAAGCGCAGGACGTCGTGAAGCACAGCGAACAGCTTGATTCCCAGCGTTAACTCTCCTGCCCCACCGCTTTTGGATGGGGCAGTGTTCATTGCTTAACCGAACGATTAATAAATCTGAATTTATGCTTGACCGTTTCAGGTCAACTCCCTATAGTAGCGCCCCGTTGACCACCTACGGTGAGCAGCAAAACAATATGGTGAGGTGTCCGAGTGGCTGAAGGAGCACGCCTGGAAAGTGTGTATACGGCAACGTATCCGGGGTTCGAATCCCCGCCTCACCGCCATATTTTAAGAAGAGCTCGTACGAAAGTACGGGCTTTTTTTTTCGCATGTTGCACGCCCGCGGGGATGAGAATCCCGGACCGGGTTCGACAACTGGCGCAGCCAGTTGGACAGACTGAGAGCGCAGCGAACAGGCTGCCCGAAGGGTGAGCGAAGCGAGCTAATCCCCCTCACCGCCATGTTTTTAGAAGAACTCGTACGAAAATACGGGCTTTTTTTCGCATGTTGCAGCCTGCGGGGGATGAGGATCTACGGTTCTAAAAATACCGTTCATAGGTAGAAGCGGAAATTAGACTATTATCTATCACCTGAATATTAATAATTTGAACTAATGATAACAATGTTGCTATAGCGAATTCACAAAACTATATTTCGATGATGAATAAATGCGAATTTTTCCGAAAAATGGGGAGAATAGGAACGCCAGACACTGGAGCAGTATGTTACTCATGCCCATAAAATAATTACATGGCATTCATTCAGACCATTAATGGTATAATTATCACCAAAGAAAAAACCACAAAAATAAAAATTCACCATGGAAAAAACATCAACCTGAGAGTACCATACTCTCTAGATTAAATTTTAAATAACCATTAAAGCCTTAATGAAACAATAAACATAGGCGTAACAAATGACACACAACCAACGATACTATCTGAGACAGAGAATATTTTAGATTAAAGACCAACGACTCAGAACAATGCAATATTGTATTTTAACTGGCACTGTAAGAAATTACTCCATTACAATACTCATGATGAATGCGAGCAATAGATACATCACAAAAACAAATGTATAGTTATTTTTGATTCATATCGCGACAAAAAACAATCATATAATGTTGACTCATGAACAACTTATGCATAAAAAACAAAAACACAACCTCGAATCCAATGAGCAATAAATTTAAATCCACCAGCATTATTACCGACAGCGCAACGGATGCAACTAAAGGACGGACACAAAAGCATTACAGTGAACAATGTTTTTATGTCCGCCGTGAAATATTGAAAATGCTAATGGGAATTAGCATAAATATAAAAAATGCAAAGGAGTGAAGGAAATGCCAGCACCGTGTTATATCTCAATTAAAGGCCAAACTCAGGGACTGATTACCGATTGCGCATTTACCGCTGAATCTGTCGGCAATATCTACGTTCAGGGTCATGAAAATGAGATGCTTGTGCAGGAATTTAGCCACAACGTCACTGTGCCGACCGATCCTCAGTCCGGCCAACCATCAGGCCAGCGTGCACACAAGCCGTTTGCGCTGAACAACGCAGTTCCTCTGATGTACAACGCTCTGGCCTCCGGCGCTGACGACTGGTGCGCACCACTGGAAGCATAAGCCAAAACCAGCAGTATCAGTACCGAGTTACGTTTTGTATACGGGAGATGGCAGACGCCGGAAACTTCGGCGGTAGCGTGCCTGAAAATAGGCGTAACATCGTACGTCCATTGCAACTGATTCATTTAGTGAATTAATAATGTGAGGGCAAGGTGTCTCATTTATTTTATCCTGAAGGTAATGACTTACCTGGCTATGAGTGGTCTCGTCTATTGGGCCAAACTAAGGGGACCGATTTTGATTTCGGCGCACTGGTTGATGCTCTTGACTGTCAACGTAATTTTTATGGTGTTGGTATTATATACAACGACGGTTCTCGCTCATTTTTAGTTCGCACTTCCAAACGTGCCTCCACTCCGGGCCTGAATCAAATAACCCATGTCATTGTGACTCAAGCCACACATTTATCTCGTGAGATGATGGAGAAAAGAGTCAAAGAAGCTGTGAAAGATCCATCAATTGGGACAGAAATTGCGTCAACAGCACTATCCTGCGGAGCCTGTATACTCACGGCTGTTGCATGCGCTGTTTCGGCTTCCTCCGTACCGCTTACAGGCGGAATGAGTACGCCTCTGGCCGTACTGGCGACTGCCGGAACGATTGCTACTTTTGCTCAATGCGTCAATGGCGCCTGGCGTTTGTATGATATTACGCGCAATGATGCCCAAAATGTTGACTGGATTGATCAGCAGGGATGGTACACGGCGACCTTCACTGCGCTCGATTTAATTTCACTGCTCTCGCTTGTAGGCCCGCTAAAAGAAGTGGTCATGACATACAAAGTGATGAAATCAACCTCTTCAATGAAAGTGATCGACTGGTTAAAGCGTTATCCCAGAATAGAGCGGGTTCGTCTGACTGAAGCTATCATAAAACAACTTAACCCAGGAATATCTAACAAAACGATGAAAGCAATGATCCGCGCGGGAAAATATCCCAGACGATATCCTTCAGAAGGATTTCACGGAGAGTTAATAAAACAACTCATCAACGCGATGACCAGCGCAATGGCGGTTTCTGGTAGTGCAGTCAGTGGAGTTATACATTCTCAGGAAAGTATTATCACCTCTGGTGAATATGTTTTGGGGTTATTACAGTCTGTGGACACTATTAATTAAATGAATATAACGAGAGTATTATTGGGCGCACAGTTTCTACGATTAATTGATGAAGGAAAACAAGCCGACTGCTTGATCAAAAATGGAGGGACTGCTTTACTCAAAAAATCCACCCCGGAGCAGGAAAATGCACTCAATCTTCAATGGCTCAGACTTTCACGTCCCAACCCTTTTTCAATAGGGATTATCGTTATGTTACTGGCAGCCTCGACTCCATGGGGATGGGCATCGATTATATATTACTTTAACCTTCCTGTTGAGGTGAGCTCGATATTATGTTTATCCATTATTCTATTTGCAGGTATATATGTTGCTTTTATACCTTATGGATTAGGGCGAGGCTATACCAGTGGATTAAATTTGATCCGTTATTATTATCTTTTTAATATACTATTATCATTGACTGGTCTTTTACTGATGTTTATACAATCCTCAGGCTTTTATCAGTTAATGAGAGATCTTAATGCATTTTTATTACAATTACTTATTTTATACTTATGTCAATATACTATAAACAGCAACTCATTTTATAGAATAATTTCGTTCCTTCGAACCTTACGTCTAATGCTAGAAGCAAAAAAAGAACGAGAACTGTTACAAAATAACAGTAAGTAGCCTTCTTCAGAAATTTTTTTATTTCACGCATTCACCACTCAATGTTATGCGCTCCTAAACTCAGGAATTACAATGTCTGGATCATTTAACTTATCAAGTAATATGGATATTTATTCGGCCTTATGGAGGTTATATGTCATTAAATGGACTGCGTTTTACGTTAAATATTGATGGTCAGTCAGCGACCGCGCTGGCCGTGGTAGATTTTACGCTTTACCAGCAATATTCTGATCCGTTTGTAATGGAAGTAAATGTTTCCAGCTCTCAATTCAATCTAGTAGCTTCGGATTTTCTTGAAAAAAATGTCGTTCTGACTATCTGGCAAGGTAATATTTCACAACGCCATATCAACGGCATTGTCACTACAATGGCCCGGGGAAATAACAACGGATGGCAGGCAAACTATCATCTGACCATTTCCCCTCCACTTCAGCGCTGTAGTTTGCGCAAGAATTTCCGTATTTTCCAGCAACAGGACATCCAAACCATCTCCGATATTCTACTAACAGAAAATGGCGTAACAGAATGGAAGTCCCACTTTTATGAAAAACACCCACCTCGTGAATTTTGCGTACAGTACGAGGAGTCAGATCTCGCTTTTCTGACTCGCCTATGGTCTGAGGAGGGAATCTTCTTTTTTGAAAAGCTGTCCCCAGACGCTAATGGACCACAGCAGACGCTGACCCTGTGCGACAATTTTGCCGGATTGAAAACCATACCCACCCCAATCCTATTTAACCCAAACGCCACAACAGAAATCACTCCTGAATCAATCAGTGTGTTCCACTATGCGGCCACTGTCACACACTCTTCAGTGCAGCTTCAGGACTACACCTTTAAAGTCCCTGGATGGCCGGGACGCTATACGCATAAAGCCGATAATCTTAACGGCCAGCGGTCACAGTACGAACTTTTTGATTATCCGGGCCGTTTTAAAGATGAACAACAGGGTCAGAGCTTCGCCCGCTACAAAATGGATGGCTGGCGCAGCAGCGCTGAAACGGCCACTTGTACCAGTAATTCCCCCAAACTATGGCCGGGTACACGTTTTACCCTGTCAGGACACCCAACAACTGACCTTAACCGCGAGTGGCAGGTAGTGGGGAGTACGCTGACAGGGATACAACCTCAGGCAATCCATGGTAGTACAGGGCAAGGAACCACTCTCTCCAACGATTTTACTGTAATACCAGCAGATCGAACCTGGCGTTCACAACCATTACCTAAGCCCAAAGTTGACGGTCCACAGAGCGCTATAGTGACCGGGCCTGACGGAGAAGAAATCTTCTGCGATAACCACGGTCGGGTTCGCGTGAAATTTCACTGGGATAGAAACCGCCCCAAAAGTAGTGAGGATACTTCCTGCTGGGTGCGGGTATCGCAGGCGTGGGCGGGATCAGGATTCGGCAATCTTGCTATCCCACGCGTCGGGCAGGAAGTCATTGTGGATTTCCTGAACGGCGACCCGGATCAGCCCATCATTATGGGACGCACCTATCACCAGGATAATCGTTCTCCCGGCGATCTTCCCGGCACAAAAACACAGATGATCATTCGCTCAAAAACTTACAAAAGCGAGGGTTTCAACGAACTGCGGTTTGATGATGCCACTGACAAAGAGCAGGTCTATATTCATGCGCAAAAAAACATGGATACCGAAGTCCTTAATGACCGCAGCACTACGGTACACCACGACCATACCGAAACAATCACCAATAACCAGACTGTCACAGTCGGTGTGGGCCAGACAATCAACGTAGGAAGTAAAAATGAAGGCGGACATAACCAGAAGGTCACCGTCGCCAATGATCAGACCATCACCGTACAAAATAATCAGATGCTGGAAGTCACAAAGGATCGAGAGAAAAACATCGGCGGCAACCAGACCACCACAATTACAGGCAAAGATACAGAAACGGTGGCAGAAGATCAGAATGTCACCATCAAGAAAAGCTACACACTCAATGTCGCTGACAATACAAAAATCATTTCGGGTAAATCCATTGAACTCATCTGCGGCCCCTGCTCCATCAAAATGGAGCAAAGTGGGACCGTTACTATTTCCGGCCTGAAATTTAACTTCGCCGCCAATGGTCCGGTGGAAATTAAGGGCGAAGATGTGGACATTAACTGAGGAAACGCAAATGGAATTTCGTAATCTCACGCCATTCTCAGTAATGGAATACGCGATGGACGATAAACTGGATGAACGGCATCGGGTGGTCGCCATGAAAACGGGTTTTCGTCTGATGCAGGATGCTGGGGGTCAGTGGCATACACAACTTATGGAAAACCCAGCACTGCCGTTATGTATGGAGGACGAATTCTCAGGGGAAATGAATCTATCTCCGGTACTGCGCGAAAGCGACCTGGCCCCCCTGAAACCCGCCTGCGATATTATTGTTAACGGAACGGCTTACACACCAGGTGGCATCGCTGCGCCAGAGATGACCGTAGGAGTCCTAATGCGTGCCCCTTCCGGCGATGTTTTGCTGAATAAAAAGCTACGGATAACCGGCCAGCGTTTTTACCGATGTCAGGCGGTAACCGGGCAATGGTACGAAACTGAGCCTGAACCATTTACCTCCCTGCCTCTGGATTATCGTTACGCTTTTGGCGGCGAGTGCCGCGTATCAACAAACAGTGAGTATGCGAAACTAATCCCCGATGAATTCCGTCTGACTGAGGTGCAACGTGGTGAACACCCCGATAAAGATAATCCACCTCTGGCGCATACGGTCTGTCCAGTCAATCCGGTGGGCTTGGGCTATACGCACCCCTGGTATCTTCAGACCTGCAAAATACAGCAACTCGAAGCCCCTCGTATTATCGCCGTGGACAGCCCGTTCACCCTGCAGCATTTTACAGACCTCCTTGACGACAACGCAGACTGGTTTGCTCCGGCGTTTCAACCAGCCGGTTTTGGCTGCATCAGCCGAACCTGGCTGCCCCGCCTGCTACTGGCGGGAGCCTATGACCAGGAATGGCTGGAAACACAGCATCCTGGCCTGCCGGATGACTTTGACTTCGGTTACTGGAACTGCGCTCCGCATGACCAGCAAATTCTGTATCCCGAACCGGGGCCGGAGTTTGTACTGAGTGGTTTTCGCCCGGAGGGTGATATCCATTTTACCCTGCCAGCACATCAAGGACGCATTCTGCTGAGACTCCCGACCGGGCAGCGCATCCCCATGCCAATGTGGCTGGACACGATCGAAATTAATACCGATGCCCTGACCGTGGCACAGACCTGGCGCTTCCTGCTGCCGGGCAGTTCGCCAGTGCGGGTAATGGAAGCACGTTACAGAACCAGGAGTGCCCAGGATGGCAGATAATTTTACCGCCCGTCAGAACGGGCAATGGAAAGTCGTCAGCACTAAACCCGATGTTTGTAAGACCCCGATGGGGCCCTCCACTCCCCCTGTCCCCTATCCGGTAACCGCAAACATGGGTGCTGCCGTGATGGTCGTATCGTCGGTAAAAATTAACGGCTGCCCGGCAGTAGTACTGGACCAGAGCAAAATCCCACAGACCATTGGCGACACGCCTGGTGCAGCAAAAGGAGTCAGCAGCGGCACTGTCGGTGATGTGTGCGAACCGCTGGAGCATAGTCAGACGGTACGCTTTGGCCGCAAACCAATGCTGCGGCATAACGATGAGTTCTGGATGAACAGCCGGAACACCGTCGGCCTGATAGTCGGTATGCCTCCTGTCGCGGGAGTGTCGGCTGATGACGCTGACCCAGATGATGAGCCAGAAACCGAAGAAGAAGAGAAAGAAGGTGGTGGCTGGCTTGATGCGCTGCAGACGGGGTTAGATGTCGCGGGATTTATACCCGGATTTGGTTTTTTTGCCGATCTGGCCAATGCGGGCGTCAGCGCGGCTAGGGGAAATTACGCTGAAGCAGCAATGTCGCTGGCGGCCTCCATACCAGGTATCGGTGATGCAGCAGCAGCCGGAAAGATGCTGATGAAAGGCAAAAAAGCGGCAAAAGCCGCAAAACTGACCGCCAAAAAAGCCGCAAACAAAAAAGCGGAAAGAGAAGCAGAAAAACGTTCCCGGGCGCAGAGGAAAGTACAGCAGAAAGCCTCAAACCAGAAGAAAGGTGGCAAAATTAAAGGGAAAGGGAAAAAGAACGGTGGCAAAGGGAAAGGGTCAAAAAGCAACGATTGCACAAAACCCGGAGAACCCGTTGATGCCGGAACTGGCGATTTTCTCCAGGAGTTGACCGTTCTCACTCTCCCCGGCTCCCTGCCCCTGAACCTCTCCCGTTTCTACCGTTCACAGGCGCAAAGTGGTGGCATCTTTGGCCCGAAATGGACGGATAGCTGGTCCGTTTCTCTAACAGTACATGATGGAGATTTGCACTTCACCGACCATGAAGGCGTGGTTCTCTATTACCCCATCCCACAGGACGGTATTTTTCATGAAGCCGTTAATTCCCGTCAGGCATATTACCGACTGACAGGAGACATGAGTAGTAAACTTACCCTCCTCGATCGCCGCTCGCAGCAGATGCAGATATTTTCCCCAGCAGGCCATGGTGTTCATCTACTGTCTGCCATCTGCGACCGCTACGACAACCGGATTGATTTTATTCGCACAAATGGCTTGCTGACGGAGATTCGCCACAGCGACGGTTACTCGCTTGCGCTCAACTGGCAGCAACAGCAGCTAATGAGCATTGAACTGGCCGCCCCACAAAAACAACGTCTCGTTACCTGCCATTACGACAACAATGGTTTTCTGGCCGAGTGTGACACCTTCCAGTTCACCCATTTGCAGTATGAATACTCAGCTGACGGTTTTATGACCCGATGGCAGGATACGGACAAAACCTGCGTTGATATTTGCTATGACACACAGGGCCGAGTTATAAGCACCCTGTCAACGGAAGGCTATTACGACGACCGCTTTGTCTATAACGAAGAAGAACACTGCACCACCTATATTGACGCCGAGGGTGGAGAAAACCGCTACTGGTATAACGAGGATGGTCTGGTCACTCGCAGCCTTGACCCACTGGGCCGGGAAGAAATCACCGTATGGGAAAACACACAGCTTCAGTCCCGGACCGATGCGCTGGGACGTACCACGCAATACCAGTACAACGACGAAGGTGATATCCGCCAGGTAGCTTTGCCAGGCGGCTACAGTCTGTATTACGGCTATAACGAACATGGTCAGGTCACCCGGCTGAACGCACCGGGTAACCAAGTCTGGCAATGGGCTTATGACGACCATGGCAGCATGGCCAGCCAGACCGATCCCCAGGGGCGTCAGCAGCAGTTCAGCTACAGCGAACACGGTGATTTATTCCGGCAGATAATACCGGGCAGCGCCACCTGGCAGTGGAATTACGATACCCTACATCAGGTTCGTGAAACCACTGCGCCGGATGGCGGCGTGACGCAGACTGAGCTGGATATACTGGGCCGGCTGCTGAACGTGAAAGATCCGCTAGGCTTCACCACCCAGTTCCGCCACAGTAAAAAACATGCCAGCCCTCTGGGTAGCGCGGAAGAAATTCACCGCCCGGATGGCGTGCGCGAACTGATGCGCCAGAACAGCGAAAAGCTGCCAGAGAGTTTCACCGATGGCGAAGGCAAAACCACCCGCTACGAATATGGCGCATTTGACCTGCTGACCGCTGTCATCCGCCCAGATGGAGAACGGCTGGAATGCCGTTACGACAAACTTACCCGCCTGACTGAAATCACCAACGCTGAAGGTGAATACTACCGGCTGGAATATGATAAGGCCGGGCAGCTTGTCGCCGAAACCGGCTTTACCGGGCGTACGCTGACCTATGTATACGATGCTGGCGGGCGCTGCATCCGCACCACTTTCCCTGACGGCACGCACCTTAACCGCCTGTACAACATCACCGACCAAGTGACAAACGAGGAAGTGACGCAGGGCGACAATGACCGAGTACTCAGCCGCACAACTTTCACCTACGATGCCTTCAGCCGCCTGGTCGGGGCTCACAATAATGATGCCACCGTCACATATGAATACGATAATGCCAGCCGGGTCACCGCCGAAATCATTAATGGCAGGCGAACAGAGTATCAGTACGATGCCATACAGGATACAGTCTCGCAGCGCACCACCGCTGGTATTACAGAGCACTTTACCCATGGGCTGATGGGGGAAATCACGCAGTGGCGGATTGCGGACCATGCCCCGCTAACCCTGGAGCACGACCTGTGCGGTCAGGAGATATCCCGGCAGAGTGATGCCGGGTTCAGCCTCCGCCAGAATTACACCCCGACGGGAATGCTGACTGAGCAGCAGGCCGGTGACCTCACGGCACTGAATCCGCACTACCGGCGCAACAACACCCTGCACCGCCGGTGGCTGTATGACAAAGCTTACAACCTGACAATGATTGCCGATTCCCTGCGGGGAACGATGGTCAACAGCCTCACGGCAAACAATCAGATAAGCCATGCCACCTGGACCGGTAGCAGCAACGTACCAATGTGCGAGGAGCGCTTCACTTACGATAGAAACCTCAATATCTCCCGCCGCCAGACCTGGATAAATGAGGTACTGGAAAGTGAGTCGCACCAGCGCCAATTGCATGGACGGGTGACATCCAGGGAATGCAAAGAATGGCGGCACTCAACACATCGTATAAACCCTAACAGCGGGATGCCGGAAAAAGGCAAATTTGTCAGAGTCATCCGGGATGAGCAGACCACCTGGAAATACGATGTTAACGGTCGTCTAGTGGAAAAGCTGGTTGATAAAGGCGGCCACCGTCCGCTCATGTGGCGCTACCGCTGGGATGCGCGGAGCCAGCTAACCGGGCTGGAAACCCCGGAGGGCGAGCGCTGGGAGTACAAATACGACCCTTTCGGCAGGCGCACCAGCAAGCGCTGCACCAATCGGGATAAACCTGGCATGAATTTTCACTGGAACGGCGACCAGCTAACAGAAGAAATTCCTATTGGAACTGATGGTAAACCGGAAGATGAAAACACCATTCGCTGGATATATGAACAGGGCAGTTTCACACCGCTGGCTCGTTATGAAAGAGGGCAACTGCACTATGCCATCACTGATACGATTGGTCGCATTCAGGAACTGCTGACCGAAGACGGCACCATTGTCTGGCGGGGTAAGCAACAACTCTGGGGCCGGGAAGAAAGCCGGAAAAAGGAAGCCGCCCCCACCTGTCATCTGCGTTTTCCGGGACAGTATGAAGATAACGAATCAGGGTTGTACTATAACCGGTTCCGGTACTATGATTGCGACTCGGGGCAATACCTCTGTGTGGACCCGACAGGGCTGGGTGGGGGAATAAACGAATATAGTTACGTACCCAATACTCTCAGCTATATCGATCCTCTTGGCTTAGCACCTTGTTCATCACATAAATCTCGTGCAGCTCGCCCACCCCGAACACCAAGTCCTCCGCAAAATATTAAGTTAACACGAGAGGGGGTAGAACATGTCAACGAACGCCATATCGGAAATGGTTCTGGATGGGGACATAAAAGCAAATGGACATTAGGTCGTGCAGACTGGGAAACTACGGCAAGAGATGTATTTAGAAATCCTGACCGAATAATAAGGGATGGAGATCGTTTCATTTACGAAAAAACGCTTCGCAAAAAAACAATAGGCAGGACTCCAGAAGGGGTGAATTTAAATAAAGTTCGAGTCATTGTTGAGTATAATGGCGATCTCGTTACAGCATTCCCTCAGGAGGAGCTCAAGATCCTGAGTGCCTCCGATGTGTTAATTTTTTCCAAATAAAGGAGCTAGATATGAGCCTGGATTTACTTATAACGCTTGATAACGGTGAGAGTAAAAGATTATTTATAAGTGAAGCGCTGCACTCTGAACTATTTGGCCCCCTAACTCGCTGGACGAGTTACAAGGAGCTAAGAAAGATAAGCGACTATTATAAAGCCAATGTTAAATTCAATGACAAAGACGTATTGAAATTTCTATCAGAACTAACCGATGTGGCTCAACGCATTGATAGAGAAAAAGATGAACTCCAGAAGATTATTGAATCACTTCGTGTACTAAAAATAAAATCCTTAAGGGTTACAGGAGATTAAATATTGGGTGTGATTTTAACAAACATCCCCCACGATTATTTACCCTCTATAAATCCGATTATGTAGATAGAGAGGGGCTGGGTCAGGTTGTAGTGATGTGATGGACTGATCTTACCCAGCAATAGTGGGCACACGACATTGCCTGTGGCGGTCTCAGTCCAGAACAATTTGAAAACCAGAACCTAGCTTAGGGCCGTGTCCATATTACACGAGTAGGAGCAAGTATTCCTGAGTAAGGCATTGCAGGGGAATACATCATTCTTGAAGAAAAGATAATGGAGCTGAAGTCATCGTACAATTTCTTAGCCCGGCCAAGCGCAGCGCCGCCGGGAACCGCTCGCTCTAGCTCACCGCCACCCTATCCGCTACCTGCGCGGCAAGCCGTAAAGACTCCACCGTCAGCGGCGTATCCACACGAATTCGCAGCTGCCCGACAATTCGTCCCTGAATCGGCTCACAGCTGCTGTAGACAAGCTGTGGGCTTCCGCCAAGCACGTGCACAATCTGCTGTAAATCCGGTTCACGTCCGTTGACACCGTTGAAATGTAGCGTGATCAGCTGCTGCCCTTCGACCATGATTTCACGATTTTCCTCACGCCCGTGATGCAGCGTCCCGAGCATCCCGCGCGTCACCTCATGCTGAGGATCGCCAAACACCTGCCACACTTCTCCTTGCTCAATCACCCGCCCCTTTTCCAGCACCGCCACCCGGTCACACAGCGTACGGATAACATCCATTTCGTGAGTAATCAGGATAATCGTGAGGCCGAGACGCTGGTTAATCTCTTTGAGCAGGCTGAGCACCGCCAACGTGTTTTCCAGGTCGAGCGCCGAGGTGGCCTCATCGCACAGCAAAATTTCCGGCTGCGTTACCAGCGCTCGGGCAATCCCGGTCCGCTGTTTTTGCCCGCCGGACAGTTGCGTCGGGTAACTACCACGCAGCGATTCCAGCCCCACCAGCCGCAGCATCTCGTCAACCCGACGACGACGTTCAGCGGCCGGAATACCGGCCATTCGCAGCGGAAGTTCAACGTTCTCTGCCACCGTCCTGGTCGCGTGCAGATTGAAGTGCTGGAAAAGCGCCGCAAATCCCGCAGTTGCCCGCGTGCGCCTTCACCAATGGGCACACCGCTTATCGTCATCTCCCCCCGGTCGGCGTTCTCCAGACGGTTAAACAGCCGCAGCAGCGTGGATTTTCCCGCGCCGCTGCGCCCGATAATGCCAAAGATTTCCCCGGCCTGAATCTCCAGGTTAATATCGTCAAGCGCCTGCACGCCGTTCGGGTATGCCTTGCTGATACCGCGCACGCGGATATGTGGTGTCATGGTCGTCACTCCTAAAATCCGGGCACAATTTTTCCCTGATACCGGGTCAGAATAAACTGACGTACCGCATCGGAATTCAGCGCTTTCGCCAGCTTCTGGATGCCGGGATCGTTGATGTTATCCGGGCGGGCGACCAGATATTCGACGTACAGACTTTTCCCTTTTTCCACAATCAGCGCTTTATCCGTATCAATACCCGCTTCCAGCGCATAGTTAGCGAAGATAAACGCCAAATCCACCTGGCTTACTGCACGTGCCAGCATCGCCCCTTCCAATGGACGAATTTTAAAGTGGCGCGGATTGGCGATGATGTCTTTCTCCGTCGACTGCGGGTCTTCCGGGTTTTTGAGCGTAATAAGCCCAGCTTCGCTCAGCAGTACCAGCGCCCTGCCGGTATTCACCGGATCGTTAGGGATAGCGATAGTCGCGCCATCCGGCAGATCCTTAATGCTGGTGTATTTAGTGGAGTACGCGCCAAACGGCTCGATATGCACACCCACCACCGGCACCAGATGGGTGTGACGCGTCTTGTTATAGTCGTCAAGGAACGGACGATACTGGTAGTAGTTTGCATCGAGATGCTTCTCGGCAAGCTGCTGGTTAGGCTGAATAAAATCGTTAAAGACCTTAATCTTCAGATCCACGCCTTCTTTGGCGAGCTGTGGCTTTACGAATTCCAGAATTTCAGCATGCGGTACGGGAGTCGCGCCGACCACCAGCGTTTCATTGGCCACCGCCGATAAAGAGAACAGCGCCATCAGCCCAGCTATCACGGTCTTTTTCATTATGTCATCCTGTTGATATCACTATTTACGACTCATACGGCGCACCAGTCGGTCACCGCTCATTTGGAGAACTTGCACAAGAGCAATCAGCAGCACGACCGTCACCGCCATCACATCGGTCTGAAACCGCTGATAACCAAAACGTATCGCCAGATCGCCTAAGCCTCCGCCGCCTATCACCCCGGCCATCGAGGTGTAATCCACCAGAACAATGGACGTCACCGTCAACGCCGCGATCAGCCCGCCACGAGATTCCGGCAGCAGGGTGTGCCAGATAAGCTGCCAGGTATCGCCCCCCATCGCCCAGTTAGCCTCGATAAGCCCGTGGTCCACTTCACGCAGCGACGTCTCCACCAGGCGAGCAAAGAACGGCGCGCAGCCCGCCACCAGCGGGGGAATGGTGCCTTGTACGCCCAACGACGTGCCGGTTATCAAGGTGGTCAGCGGAATCATCACAATCAGCAAAATGATGAACGGCAGCGAACGCATTATGTTGACCAGCAGCGACAGCACGCGGTAGAGCAACCGGGGCTGCCCGGTCAGATAAAGAATGACGCCCAGCGGCAGCCCAATCAGCACCGTAAATCCCAGCGCCCAGCCCAGCATAATCAGGGTATCCAGCCCTGCCTGAGCGACATCGTTCCAGTCAATTCCGGCCAGAAAAGCGAGCATGCTCCCCCCTCAGTTCCAGTCGTGGCGCGCGGGGCGCTTTCCGTTCAGCACCCAGTTGCCCAGCAGGTGATACTTCCAGCGCACCGGGTCGTGCAGCGTATGCACGCGCCCGTTACGCCAGTGGCGATCGTAGTTGTAGCGCGGGTGTGTCGAGCGGGTGCCACCCAGTTCGAACAAACGCGTTGCGGCTTCCAGCGCCGCTTCGGTGGTGAATATTTTAGCTCGGGCGACGGCAATAGAGGCCAGCGCGACCGCCTCTTCCGAGAGGTCATGTTTATAGCGGTCCAGCACCTTACCGGCCTGCTCCAGCAGCGCATCGGCGGCGGCCAGGCGACTATCAAGCGCACCAATCTGGTAAACGGTCAGCGGGTCATCTCCTGCCCGCTCAACGCCAGCATCAATCCACGGACGGGCAAACTGATTCACAAAGCTGACGGTATCGTTCAATGCCGCGCGGGCAATTCCGGCATCAATAGCCGCGGTCGTTAGTTGGGCAAATGGCCCCGCAAGCGTTGGCGTGTCGTAGGACTTCCAGGTCGGTATCAGGTTAAACGGCTCCACCTGCAGGTTGTCAGCCAGCACCGTACCGCTCGAGGTGGTGCGCTGCCCCAGGCACGCCCAGTCGTTCACCACCGTCAGCCCCTTGGTGCCCCGCGGCACAAAGGCCAGCTGTGCTCGTCCCTCGTCGTCCAGCGCCAGCACGCCTAACCAATGGGCGTACAGCGAGCCGGTGCAGTAGCCTTTACGACCGTTTATCCGCAGGCCATCGGCGGTGTGGCTGATTCGCGTCTGAATGTCCTGCACTGTCTTGCCGCCGGTCTCCGACAGCGCGTTGGCAAAGCGATAGCCCTTCAGCGCCAGTTCAAAGAAATAGCGCTGCTGCTCTTCATTGCCCTGCAGACGAATATCCTCAAGCAGGCAGTAGTGATTCTGCGGAATTTGCCCCAGCGCCGGGTCAGCAGCAGAGATAATGGCAATCACCGCCGCGAGGGTCGCCGCGGACACCTCGGCCCCACCAAAACGGCGCGGCACGGTGATGCCCCACAGCCCGCTGTTGGAATAGGTGTTGACGACCTCAGGCGGTACCACTCCGCTCAGGTCGCGCTCGGACGCGCCGGGTTGCAGGAAAGCGGCGAGTTCATGGGCGATGCTAATCGCCTCTTCATCGCGGGTAATCACATGCGCATGAGGCGCAGCAAGGGTGTAGTCTGGGGTGGCTTGAGTCTCGGGCATAGCATGGTCTCTATAATGTTATCAGCACGGTCAGATGCAATTATCTTTTTGATATTCATGCATATCCCATTAAGGAATGAATGATTGCATCTTTTATCTTTTAGGTTATATGTGTTGATAGCAATGTTTATGCCAGCTTTAACTTCCAGTATTTCAAGCAGTTATACTTGACCAGAAGTACCAGAGAGTAGGATTTGCAACACGCCATTGCTGCAGCTGTTGTATTTGCAACAGCCAAAAATAACAAAGCCCGGTTTCCCGGGCTTTGCAGACGTTACAGCGGTTAGTAGTAGGCTTTCAGCGTGCGCTGGCAGAGCGCCGAGCGTACGCAGTCGTCTTTGGTGAAGCGCACAATACCTATCATTTCATCTTCTTCAAAACGGGCCAGCG
This sequence comes from uncultured Kluyvera sp., assembly GCF_902485085.1. Taxonomy (NCBI): domain Bacteria; kingdom Pseudomonadati; phylum Pseudomonadota; class Gammaproteobacteria; order Enterobacterales; family Enterobacteriaceae; genus Kluyvera; species uncultured Kluyvera sp. Next base: position 62,769 of record NZ_CABTJS010000178.1, on the reverse strand, counting down.
CATCGCTAAGCCCGGACTGAACGCCGCGAGGCAGGTCACACTGGGTGATGTCCCCGTTCACGATAACCGTGACGTTCTCCCCGAGGCGAGTTAAAAACATCTTCATTTGCGCCGCGGTAACGTTCTGAGCCTCATCAAGAATCACCACCGCATTTTCAAATGTACGTCCGCGCATATAGGCGAACGGCGCGATCTCTACCTTACCGATTTCCGGGCGCAGGCAATATTGCATAAAGGAGGAGCCCAGTCGTTTCACCAGCACGTCATAGACGGGGCGGAAGTAAGGGGCGAATTTCTCCGAGATGTCTCCGGGCAGGAACCCCAGGTCTTCATCGGCCTGAAGGACGGGACGCGTCACGATAATCTTATTCACATCCTTATGAATGAGCGCCTCCGCAGCTTTCGCTGCGCTGATCCAGGTCTTGCCACAGCCCGCTTCGCCAGTCGCGAAGATCAGCTGCTTACTCTCAATAGCATGCAGGTAGTGGGCCTGAGCGTCATTGCGGGCGGCAATCGGCGAGGTGTCGCGACTGTCGCGCGCCATACCGATTGCTTCCACTCCACCACTCATTTGCACAAGCGAGGTGACCGATTCTTCTTCACGTTGTTTGTGGCTGCGTGAGTCACGTCTCAGCACACGTTTTGCTTCGCGATGAGCTTTGATCACTGCTTTTTGTCTTCCCATGGATAGCACCTTGAGTTGTTGGTATACATCACACGCGCTGAAAGCAGCGCGATTATGCGCACGAACGTCTGAGGTTTGGCTTCCTTGTAAGCCATAGCAACTGCCTGTTGAATTGACGAAAATGCACGGCTACGCGCACCGCGCAATACGTCGGGAACAACGGGTTGAATTCGAATTGGATGAAAAATTGAGGTGACGAAATCGCTGCCGGAGAGGGGGCCTCCGCGCTGGATGATGCGGGTTGAGGTTCTGCTTAGTCCAGTCAAGGACGCTACCATTCGCGATCTCCATAGTGAAACGGAAACTACCGCTATATTTATTATTACATCCAAATCAACAAAAGATGCAACATAATTTTTACACAAACATAACGATGGCTTTCAGAGATAGCATCTGACACTTATGTGACAGTTTTATATCAATCAGGGGAGAAATGAAAAAAAAGGACTGATTGTTGGTGATATTCTGAAGTTTGGGAGAAATCCCGGGGTCGTTTGCGCTCGCCCGGGCTACAAATATGCACTGCCGGATGGCGGCGTGAACGCCTTATCCGACCTACAAGCGTGCGCCGTACAATGTAGCCCGGCCAAGCAAAGTGCCGCCGGGACTGCACTCAAGCTTGCAACAGCGTGCTGCCCAAATAACTCTTATCCGAAGCCACACCCGGCAGCACAAAGAAATACCCGCCGCCAATCGGCTTCACGTACTCCTCAAGCGCTTCACCGTTCAGGCGTTTTTGCACCGTCAGGAACCCTTTTTCAAGGTCATGCTGATAACAAACAAACAGCAGCCCCATATCGAGTTGACCGGAGTTAGAGACCCCCAGCGAATAGCTGTAACCCCGCCGCATCATCAGGCTCGACTGCGTCTCTTTCGTGCGCGGGTTGGCCAGACGAATGTGGCTATCCAGCGCAATCACATCACCGTTCGGGTCACGGACGTAGTCAGGCGTATCGTGCTCGTTCTTCATCCCCAGCGGCGCGCCGCTGTGCTTATCACGCCCGAAAATCGTCTGCTGCTCTTTAAGCGGCGTACGATCCCAGGACTCAACGTGGAACTGAATAATGCGCACGGCCTGATACGAACCGCCCTTCGCCCACGCCGGTTCACCCTGATCGCCCGTTACCCACACCACCTCGTCCATCAACGGTTTATCGCTGCCGTCCGGGTTGGCGGTGCCGTCTTTAAAACCGAGCAGGTTGATTGGCGTCTCTTTGCCTTTGCTGCGCGCCGCGTGGTCGGAGATAAATCCTTCCCGCTTCCAGCGCACGCTGAGCAAGTCCGGCGAGTGCTTGATGATATCGCGCAGCGCGTGGATAACCGTGTCCTGCGTGTTGGCGCAAATCTGCAGCAGCAAGTCGCCATGGCACAGGGCCGCATCCAGCGCATCGTTCGGGAAGCGCGTCATCTTCTGTAGCTTTTTCGGCGCTTTATCCGCAAGACTAAAGCGGCTGTCGAACAGCGAGTGACCAACGGAGACCGTCATGGTCAGGTTATCCGGTGCGATAAACGCCCCGAGAATCCCCGAGTCCATCGGCGGCAGACGCGGATTCGGCGTATCCGGTGCCGGACCGCCTTTGGTGAGGAAGGCAATGCGGTCGGTCAGCAGACGGAACAGACGCTCAAGGTCTGATTTATCTGCCGCCAGCACGTCAAACGCCACCAGCATCATCGCAGCCTGCTGCGGCGTCAGTACGCCCGCCTGGTGCTCGCCGTAAAACGGCTGGGTTTCCATCCGGCTGTTCGCCGCCGGAGCCTCGCTGGCTTTCGCCGCGTGCGCCACCGGGCAACCGCCGGAAATCGCCAGCGCGCCTCCCAGCGCGCCGATCCCTTTTAATAAACGACGACGTGACGGTTCGTTCAGGTCGTCAGAGTGCTGCTTTGCCATCTTGCTTAGTCCAGACCCAGGATCCCACGAAGCTGCGCCAGATCTTCCGCCAGAGTGGTGATCGGCCCTTTCAGCGCATTGCGGTCCGCATCGGTCAGCTTGTCATAGGTTTCGAAGCCGTCTTTGGTGCGGTATTTGCTCAGAATGGCGTCCACTTTCTTGAAGTTAGCGTCAATCTTCGCCAACAGCGCGCTGTTCTCTTTCTGCAGTTGAGGACGCAGCAGGTCAACAATCTTCTGCGCACCGTCGATGTTAGCCTGGAAGTCCCACAGGTCGGTGTGGCTGTAACGGTCTTCTTCACCGCTGATTTTGCTCGCCGCGACTTCTTCAATCAGGCCAGCTGCGCCGCCCACCACTTTTGACGGCGGGAAGGCCAGTTCAGAAATACGTTTTTGCAGATCCAGCACGTCGGTATTCAGCTGGTCAGCATAGTGCTCCATACCTTTCACGCTGTTGTCGCCAAACAGCGCTTTTTCCAGACGGTGGAAGCCGGTGAATTTCGGATCCGCCGCTTTCTGTTCGTAGTCGTCTTCACGGGCATCGATACTGCCGTCGAGGTCAGAGAACAGCTCGGCAATCGGTTCGATACGCTCGTAGTGCTGACGGGTAGAGGCGTACAGGGATTTCGCTTTGGCGATATCACCCGCTTTCACCGCATCGGTAAAGGCTTTGGTGCCTTTAACCAGCTCTGCTGTTTCAGCAGTGACGTAGGCTTTATATGCGGTAATCGCGTCGTTCAGGCTCAGCAGCGCGTTGGCTTTCGCCGCGTCTTTGGTCGCTTCACCGGTAACAATCAGCTTACCTTTCGGGTTAGTCAGCAGGCCGCAGGTCATGTCGTATTCACCCGGCTGCAGGTTGGCGGTCATCTTCTGGGTGAAGCCCGGCGCGATGTTCTCACGCTCTTCCACCACCATCACCCCTTTGAGGATCTCCCACTCCAACGCTTTCTGGCTGTGGTTCTGGATGATGAACTGGGTTTTACCCGCTTTCACGGTGATGGACATCGGTTCACACTGTTTGTCGTTTACCGTCACTTTAACCTGCGGAATATCGGCAGCCTGTGCCATAAACGCCGTAGAGAAGAGTGCTGCGATGCCCGTCTGCAACGCGCTGCGGCGGAAGTTCTTGGTCATGGTCCATCCCTTTCAATAAGTAGTTGTCACTAAACAGCCGTTATCTGCCTTATGGGGCGATACGTGATGTTGATGTAGCAGCGCGTGGCGGCCAGAAGAACAGCGCCAGTGCGGGAATCAGATACAGGAAATAGACCGCCACTTCGCTGACGCTCGGCGCTTCCTGATAACCAAAGATGCCTTCCAGCAGCGTGCCGAAAAGCGAATGCGTGGTCAGCGTACCGCTGAGGTCGAAGGCCACATCCTGGAACGCGTTCCACAGGCCCGCTTCATGGAAGGCGCGAATCGCCCCAGCCGCAAGCCCTGCCGCTACCAGAAGAATAAACAGGCTCGTCCAGCGGAAGAACACGCCGAGGTTGAGGCGAATACCGCCCCAGTAAAGCAGGAAACCCAGCACGATGGCTGTTGCCAGACCCAGGATAGCCCCCAGCGGCGGCCAGATGCCGAGCTCCTGCTGGAATGCCGCCAGCAGGAAGAAGACCGACTCCAGCCCTTCACGTGCTACGGCGAAAAAGACCATCATGATCAGCGCCCAGCCGTGGTTATTGCCCTTTTGCAGCGCGTTATCCACCGCCTGCTCCAGCTGCTGCTTGACGTTGCGGGACACTTTACGCATCCAGAACACCATCCACGTCAGGATAACCACTGCCACCACGGCCACCAGCCCTTCAAACAGCTCCTGCTCTTTTTGCGGGAACTCGCCGGTCGTTTCGTTGATGAAAATGCCCAAACCTAAGCACAGCGCAGCGGCCAAAATCACGCCAATCCACATGACCCCAATCCAGCGACCGCGCTGCGTGCGCTTCAGATAGCTGGCAATCAGGCTGACAATCAGCGCAGCTTCCAGCCCTTCGCGCAGCATAATGAGAAAAGGAACAAACATGCGGACATCCTTAAATGTTTAACGCCGTCAACTTTTGCAAAGACAGGTAAATGTGAGTGATAGTGATTATCATTAAGCCAAAAATAAACACAAGCGAAATGTGAGGGAAATAATGACGAGATGTAAAAAAATAGCGCGAATATAGTTACGCTCGTTATCAGGTGCAAACATAAAAAAAGCCCGCAAAAATGCGGGCTTGAGAGAGTTGCCGGGTTGGTACACCGAGCTACCCCGGAGGCGGCGCTATCGCACCTCGTCCGGGCTACTTAAGCGGGACGGCGGTGCGGAGTGATAATGCGCGTCCGCTTTGGCAAAGCGTTCCTGCATGCTTGCCGACGGCGCTTTGTCCAGCAGGCTAAACAGGACAATACCGACGCTGCCAAAGATAAAGCCAGGAATGATTTCATACAGCCCCAGCCAGCCGAACTGTTTCCAGACGATCACGGTCACCGCACCGATAATCATCCCGGCCAGTGCGCCGTTGCGGGTCATACGTGACCACATCACCGAGAACAGCACCACCGGGCCAAACGCGGCGCCGAAGCCTGCCCACGCGTAGCTCACCAGACCCAGCACGCGGTTTTCCGGATTTGCCGCCAGCGCAATAGCCACCAGCGCCACCACCAGCACCATAAAGCGCCCCACCCACACCAGCTCTTTCTGGCTGGCGTTTTTACGCAGAAACGCTTTATACAAATCTTCGGTAATCGCACTTGAGCACACCAGCAGCTGACAGCTCAACGTTGACATCACCGCCGCCAGAATCGCTGACAGCAGGATCCCAGCAATCCACGGGTTAAACAGAATCTGCGCCAGCTCGATAAATACGCGCTCGGCGTTCTGGCTCACCGGCCCTGCCACCGACGGGTTGTTCTGGAAGTAGGCAATCCCGAAGAAGCCCACGGCAACCGCCCCAGCCAGACACAGGATCATCCAGGTCATACTGATACGGCGCGCGTGCACAATGCTGTGGTGGGAGTCGGCGGCCATAAAGCGCGCCAGAATGTGCGGCTGACCAAAATAGCCCAGGCCCCAGCCCATCAGCGAAATAATGGCAACGAAATTCAGACCTTTGAGCATATCCATGTTTTCAATGCTCTTTTGCTTGATAACTTCCAGCGAGTCACCGAGGCCACCCACGGCGAAGATAACGATAACCGGCGTGAGGATCAGCGCAAAAATCATCAGGCTGGCCTGCACGGTATCGGTCCAGCTCACCGCGAGGAAGCCGCCGATAAAGGTGTAGAGGATAGTCGCTGCCGCTCCCGCCCACAGTGCGGTTTCGTAGCTCATGCCAAAGGTGCTTTCAAACAGACGCGCACCGGCAACAATCCCGGAAGCGCAGTAGATGGTGAAGAACAGCAGGATAACCAGCGCGGAGATAATACGCAGCACCCGGCTATTATCTTCAAAACGCCCGGTGAAGTAGTCCGGCAGCGTTAAGGCGTTGTTGTTCGCCTCGGTGTGCACGCGCAAGCGCCCGGCCACCAGCTTCCAGTTGATCCACGCGCCAACGGTCAGACCGATGGCGATCCAGCTTTCTGAAATACCGGAAATGAAGATAGCGCCCGGTAGCCCCATCAACAGCCAGCCGCTCATATCAGATGCACCGGCGGAAAGCGCGGTCACGAACGGGCCCAGGCTGCGGCCGCCGAGGATATAGTCATCGAAATTTTTGGTGTTGCGCCATGCAAAGAAGCCAATAAGCATCATGCCAAAAATATAAACAACAAAGGTCACCAGCATCGGTGTACTAATAGTCATTAAATTCTCCAGAATTATGCGTCGGCAACATCCCAATTTGCCGTCTTTATCATTGCCGGAACGGGGCAATCATTTGAAGCGACCGTATCCTGACGGAAGCGGAATTAATTCACAAACGATTTAACACTGCATTTACATAGAATGCATTAGCCCGCTGATAGCATTTTCCTATAGGTTGCACTCCCTCACGTTTTTTACGGTTGCACCACGAATAACTGTTAAGTGGCGCATAAAATCAGCTCGCAATATCCATTTTCCAGGGTGTTTTCCATAAGTTTTACCATTAACAATTAACTCATTTTTAAGCCTGCAACGGACGTCACATTTAACACGGTTGCACAAAGTTGCAACATGATGGATATTCCTGTTACGCAATTACTATGACAACCGAGCAACAGGAGTAGATGGCATGGGCACCACCACCATGGGGGTTAAGCTGGATGACGCAACGCGTGAGCGCATTAAGAGTGCGGCGACACGTATCGACCGCACCCCTCACTGGCTCATAAAGCAGGCAATTTTTAACTATCTGGAAAAGCTCGAAAACGATGAAGTCTTGCCGGAGCTGCCTGCGCTACTGTCAGGTGCCGCGAACGAGAGTGATGAATCTGCCCAGCCGGCAGAAGAAATCCACCAGCCGTTCCTCGAATTCGCCGAGCAGATCCTGCCGCAATCAGTGACCCGTGCGGCGATTACCGCCGCCTGGCGCCGCAGCGAAACCGACGCCGTGCCAATGCTGATGGAGCAGGCCCGCTTGCCGCAGCCGATTGCCGAACAGGCGCATCAGTTGGCCTGGAAACTGGCGGAAAAGCTGCGCAACCAGAAAACCGCCAGCGGCCGCGCCGGGATGGTACAGAGCCTGTTGCAGGAATTCTCCCTCTCCTCTCAGGAAGGCGTGGCGCTGATGTGCCTCGCGGAAGCGCTGCTGCGTATTCCTGACAAAGCCACCCGCGATGCCCTTATCCGCGACAAAATCAGCAACGGTAACTGGCAGTCGCACATTGGCCGCAGCCCGTCGCTGTTCGTCAACGCCGCCACCTGGGGGCTGCTGTTTACCGGCAAACTGGTCTCTACCCACAACGAAACCAGCCTGTCGCGCTCGCTGAACCGCATTATCGGTAAGAGCGGTGAGCCGCTGGTGCGTAAAGGCGTGGACATGGCGATGCGCCTGATGGGCGAACAGTTCGTGACCGGTGAAACCATCGCCGAAGCGCTGGCCAACGCCCGTAAGCTTGAAGAAAAAGGCTTCCGCTACTCCTATGATATGCTCGGCGAAGCCGCGCTGACTGCCGCCGATGCGCAGGCCTATATGGTCTCCTATCAGCAGGCGATTCACGCCATTGGTAAAGCGTCCAACGGCCGTGGCATCTATGAAGGCCCGGGGATCTCCATCAAACTCTCCGCCCTGCACCCACGCTACAGCCGTGCGCAGTACGACCGCGTGATGGATGAACTCTATCCGCGCCTGAAATCGCTGACCCTACTGGCGCGCCAGTACGATATCGGCATTAACATCGACGCCGAAGAGGCCGATCGTTTAGAGATCTCCCTCGATCTGCTGGAAAAACTGTGCTTTGAGCCAGAGCTGGCAGGCTGGAACGGCATTGGCTTCGTAATTCAGGCCTACCAGAAGCGCTGCCCGTTTGTTATCGACTACCTGATTGACCTCGCCACCCGCAGCCGTCGCCGCCTGATGATCCGTCTGGTGAAAGGCGCCTACTGGGATAGCGAAATTAAACGTGCGCAGATGGACGGCCTCGAAGGCTATCCGGTCTACACCCGCAAGGTGTACACCGACGTCTCTTATCTCGCCTGCGCGAAAAAACTGCTCGGCGTGCCGAACCTTATCTACCCGCAGTTTGCCACCCACAACGCCCACACTCTGGCAGCGATTTATCAACTGGCGGGCAATAACTACTACCCGGGTCAGTACGAGTTCCAGTGCCTGCACGGCATGGGCGAACCGCTGTACGAGCAGGTTGTCGGCAAAGTGGCGGAAGGCAAACTGAACCGTCCATGCCGTATTTATGCGCCGGTGGGCACTCACGAAACGCTACTGGCCTATCTGGTGCGTCGTCTGCTGGAAAACGGCGCTAACACCTCGTTCGTTAACCGTATCGCCGACAGCAGCCTGCCGCTGGACGAGCTGGTTGCCGACCCGGTGCTGGCGGTTGAGAAAATGGCGCTACAGGAAGGTGCGTCCGGTCTGCCGCATCCGAAGATCCCACTGCCGCGTGACCTCTATGGTAAGGGCCGCGTCAACTCCGCCGGTCTGGATATCACCAACGAACATCGTCTGGCTTCCCTCTCCTCGTCGCTGCTCAATAGCGCGCTGCATAAGTGGACGGCGAAGCCGATGCTGGAGCATCCGGTTGCCGACGGCGATATGGTGTCGGTGATTAACCCGGCTGAACCGAAAGATGTGGTGGGCTATGTCCGCGAAGCGACGTCCAGCGAAGTAGAACAGGCGCTGGAAAGCGCGGTGAACAACGCGCCAATCTGGTTCGCCACTCCGCCGCAGGAACGTGCCGCAATTCTGGAACGCGCCGCGGTGCTGATGGAAGATCAGATGCAGCCGCTGATGGGGATTCTGGTGCGTGAAGCCGGGAAAACCTTCAGCAACGCCATTGCCGAAGTGCGTGAAGCGGTCGACTTCCTGCACTACTACGCCGGTCAGGTTCGTGACGATTTCGATAACGAAACTCACCGTCCGCTGGGCCCGGTGGTCTGTATCAGCCCGTGGAACTTCCCGCTGGCTATCTTTATGGGTCAGGTGGCCGCCGCCCTTGCCGCCGGTAACAGCGTGCTGGCCAAACCGGCCGAGCAGACCCCGCTGATTGCCGCTCAGGGTATCGCCCTGCTGCTGGAAGCGGGCGTACCGGCAGGCGTGGTGCAGTTGCTGCCAGGCCGCGGCGAAACCGTCGGTGCGCAGCTGACCGGTGATGCCCGCGTGCGCGGCGTGATGTTTACCGGTTCTACCGATGTTGCCACCCTGCTGCAACGCAATATTGCCACCCGTCTCGACGCTCAGGGCCGCCCGACGCCGCTGGTGGCGGAAACCGGCGGCATGAACGCGATGATCGTTGACTCCTCCGCGCTCACCGAGCAGGTGGTGGTTGACGTGGTAGCCTCGGCCTTCGATAGCGCGGGACAGCGCTGCTCGGCGCTGCGTGTGCTCTGCCTGCAAGACGATATCGCCGACCACACGCTGACCATGCTACGCGGCGCGATGGCGGAATGCCGGATGGGCAATCCGGGCCGTCTGACCACCGATATCGGGCCGGTTATCGATGCTGAAGCGAAAGCCGGTATTGAGAACCATATCCAGACCATGCGCGCCAAAGGCCGTACCGTATTCCAGGCCGCGCGTGAAAATGCCGAGGACAGCCGCGAGTGGCAAACCGGTACCTTTATTCCGCCAACGTTGATTGAGCTCGAGAGCTTCGACGAGCTGAAAAAAGAGGTCTTCGGTCCGGTGCTGCACGTGGTGCGCTACAGCCGGAATCAGCTGGATTCATTGGTTGAACAGATCAATGCCTCCGGCTACGGTCTGACCCTCGGCGTGCATACCCGTATTGATGAAACTATCGCTCAGGTCACCGGCAGCGCGAAAGTCGGCAACCTGTACGTTAACCGTAATATGGTGGGCGCGGTCGTTGGCGTGCAGCCGTTCGGCGGTGAAGGTCTCTCCGGCACCGGTCCGAAAGCGGGTGGCCCGATGTACCTGTACCGCCTGCTGGCGAGCCGTCCAGAAACGGCGCTGGCGAAAACGCTGGCGCGTCAGGATGCGGGTCAGGTGGTTGATACTCAGCTCAAAACGCTGCTGGAAAAACCGCTCACCGAGCTGCAAAGCTGGATGGCCGGTCGTCCGGAGCTGCTGGCGCAGAGCAAGCTGTATAGCGAGCTGGCGCAGGCCGGTACTCAGCGCGTGCTACCAGGGCCAACCGGCGAGCGCAACACCTGGACGCTGGTGCCGCGCGAGCGCGTACTGTGCGTGGCCGATAACGAGTCGGACCTGCTGACGCAGCTGTCGGCGGTGATGGCGGTCGGCAGCGAAGTGCTGTGGCAGGATGCGCCGCTGCAGCGTGAACTGGTGAAATCATTGCCGAAAGCGGTGAGCGAGCGTATCCACTTCGCGAAACCGGAAACGCTGATGAACGCCTTCTTCGATGCGGTGATTTACCACGGTGATTCTGACCAGCTGCGCGAACTCTGCGAGCTGGTGGCGGCGCGCGACGGAGCGATTGTTTCGGTGCAGGGTTTTGCCCGCGGTGAAACCAATCTGCTGCTGGAGCGTCTGTACCATGAGCGTTCGCTCAGCGTGAACACCGCCGCAGCGGGCGGGAACGCCAGCTTGATGACGATTGGTTAAGAGGTTCAAACCCCGCCTATTACTAAGAAATTCCCAGTAATAGGCGGTAAAAAATAACGGCATAGAATATTGTGATCTACTGGTTGTGCTAACAATTCAGGGAGACCATATCTATGTCCGTTCGTTCATTTATTCTCATTTAAATCCCTCGTAACTTGATATAAACCATCCAAATCTTAAAGTAATTTCTATGCAGCCGACAGGTTAACTCGATAACAAAAAACGACAACCCGAATATTAAAAAAAACGCCCATAACTCACTAAGATCTTTCTGTGTAATTGAAAATATAAAAAATGACATAATAAAAAACAGAATAACATCAACCTTAATGACTCTTGCATCTGTTAATAAATAAGCCTTTTGCAAGCTTATCTTATTTTCATTAGCAAAACGAATAAGCTTTTGCGCTCTATATTCACTTAACCCCGCAAGTCTAATACCATCAATTAAATCCTTATTATTCTGATCATATTTTTTGAAGAGCATATCCTTATTCCCTCAAATCAGACCAATTAGTACTTTCTCCACCAAGAAGTTGATAAATTGTGAATCCACTAGCGGCATCACCGGTTAACTCATTAGCGCTCCCAACGGCACCCAGGGTTCTCCAACTGCGAATATAATCTTCCTGTATATAGCGGAATAATTTCCACGAATCGGTTTTCAACGTAAGCGTTGAGGCTGAACCAAATGAAAGAACAAGATCTCCCGTTGAAAAAACAATATCCCCACCCTTTTCATCACCGCCTAAAAGTTTAACAGCCTGACGATAGGCATACCTCAAAGGCATTTTCTTAGGATCCTCATGATATAATAAATAATAACCATTTTCCCAAACATTCTCACTTCCCTGCATCATTAAAGGTATCCCATAACTTTTACAGGCAGCGCCAAGGCTTGCTTTACATAAACCAAAGCCGCCGATGGCTTGCATTGCCCCACTAACGAAGCCAACTCGTTTTAATGATATTGTTAGAATAGAATGTTTTACTCTTTCACGCTCAACTATTGCATATAATTTAATACTCTCCATTCTTAAGTTCATATAATGTTGAGTTAACGACATATGATATTCACGCAATTTATCCATCGCCCTGCCAAAATCTAATTTCCCATACCGATATTCATCAAGGCAAGCTGATGTGACTCTACGTTCCTCGTTCATATATTTTGAACGTATATCCGGATCGTGAAGATATTGAAAACCTATATCATAGACAAGCTGGTCAATTTTTTCTTTTTCACGTTGCAAGTTCATTAATCCATAGCTACTCAAAATAATCTCCTATTATTTTCCGAGCAATTTATATTGAATTTTAATGCTCCAAATCAAATTTATGACAAACGGCGTGAAGAAGAGCGAAGCAAAAGCAACAGCAATACAGAAAAGAATGTTTGCTATTAAATACTCTATCCCTTCAGAAAGAGACGAAAAAATTACAGCTGATAGTAAAGCCATACTCCAGGCGTAATATTTCCAGGCATAGAGAAAAAACGCCCGGCTTAAACTGATTTTTTTCAATTTTGCCAACTTAATCAGGATAGCGGCATCCTTTTTTTTCATGCCAGCTTTCGCTAGTATCTCTTCCCATTCATTATTCATTCAATGCTTCTATTATTTGTTAATGATAAATATAAAAAATACATACAAGAAACAATTACAGTTTTAAAGTACTCTTAGTGGAATAATAACAAAGTGACAAAGATCAAATCGTTTATTTCGTTATGCCAGAAATATGAGGTTCCCTCAGAGCGATTGCCGGTTTTTTAATTTGGGAACCGTCCGGGATCGCATGCGCTCGCCCGGGAAATTCACTAGCTAGAAGACAGATTTCGTCGTCCACACCCGGCTACGCCATCGCCGGTACATCAGCATCGCCCGCAGCCCTTCATCAATAATGTACGCCATCCAGACCCCAACCAGCCCCAGCCCGAACGAAATACCCAACAGGTAGGAAAACGGCAGGCTGACAATCCACATCACGATAATCCCGCAGATAAACGGAAAGCGAACGTCGCCGGTCGCGTTCAGACTGCTGATGACGATGATATTGGTCGCGCGTCCCAGTTCGAGCAAAATCGACAGCATAAACAGTTTCTTAGTCAGGGCGATGATTTCCTGATTCGGGGTAAAGAGCTGCATAATCGGCTCGGCGAGCAGGTAAATAACCACGCTGATAGACAAGGCCACCGCCAGACCCAACCGCCAGCTTTTAATCCCCTGGCGGTACGCCGCATCAATTTCACGCGCGCCCACCGCACGGCCAATGATAATCTGTGAGGCCTGGCCGATAGACATGGCAAACAGCGCGACAAACTGGCTGATCGTTGAAGCGTAAACCTTGGTAGTTAGCGCTTCGGTGCCGAGAAAAGCGATAATCGCCGTCACCACCAGCTGCGAGCCCGCGTAAGAGAGGTTCTCCCCCGCCGACGGCAGCCCGTAGCGTAAAATGGCTCCCAGCATTTTGCGCGAGCACTGCTTCAGCTTCTGCCAGCGGAACACGTAGCCAATGTACTTTTTCAGCATCCACGCCGACATCAGCATACCAATAACGTTGGCGATACATACCGCAATACCCGCGCCGGTCACCCCGAGGTCGAGAAAACTCAGCTTGCCGTAGAGAAACAGGTAGTTGAACACCACGTTGATCACGCTGACCGTGACAGGTACCAGCATCGCCTGACGAACGTAGCCGTGGGTACGCAGAATGGGCAGAATAGACGAATAGAGGGCGATAACCACCGAAATGCCGCCGATGATGCGAATAAACGGCGAACCGACCACCACCAGCGCCTCGCTTAGCCCCAGCATGCGCAAAAACGCATCGCCGAAAAGAATAAAGATAAGGCTCATCGCCACGCCGATAAGAAAAGCCACTACCAGCCCGTTGGTGATCACCCGCTCCACGCGCTTAAACCGCTGCGCACCAATCAGCTGCGCGACCACAATCTGCACGCCAACGGTCAAAAAGCCGTAGAAGATAACGGAAATGGCCAGAATCTGGTTAGCGACCCCGGTGGCAGCAACGGCCTCATCGGAATAGTGTCCCAGCATGAAAACGCTAACGTACCCCAGCATCAGCCGCAGCAGTTGCTCCACAAAAATTGGCCACGCCAGCGTAAAAAGCGTTAACCGAGGCTGAACGTTGGTACCGGACATCACTGTCATTTCCCTTCCCTCTCTCCGTGCAAGTGCGCGATCATCAACCTTCTACACCAAAGACGTCCAGTCGATCGTTGCGCCACCTTTCAAATTCAGAAAAACGAGCGGTGGTTGGAGGAGATTCAGAGGTAAAATCGTGCTATATCCTGAGCCTAAGCGCCGTATGAATAATCTGGAGAGTCAACCGATGAAACGTCTCTTACCCGCCCTTGCCCTGCTGCTGAGCAGCGGTTATGCCCTGGCGGACGAGTGTGCCGATGCCACTACGCAGGCTGATTTAAACACCTGCTCCGCTGCGCAGTATCAGGCGGCAGATAAAAAGCTCAACCAAACCTGGCAGGACGTGCTGAAGCGCGCAGAGCCCGCGCAGCGAGATTTACTGAAGAAAGCGCAGTCAGCGTGGATTGCGCTGCGCGATGCGGACTGTGCGTTTATCAGCTCCAGTAGCCATGGCGGCAGCGCGCAGCCGATGGTGAATAGCCAGTGCCTGACCGACAAAACTAACGAGCGCGAAGCGTTTCTCTCCTCGCTGTTACAGTGTGAAGAGGGCGACCTGAGCTGCCCTCTGCCGCCCGCCAGCTAACGGACGCGGATACCGTCGATGATGATGCGCTGGACGTTGTCGACGGTCTGCTGAAAGAAGGTTTCGTCGCGCAGGGTTTTCCCGGTCACCGCCTCCACCTGGGTGGCAAAATCAGCGTAATGCTGGGTCGTCGCCCAGATCATAAAGATCAGATGGTGCGGGTCGATAGGCGCGAGCTTGCCCGCACTCACCCACGCGGCAATGATGGCCGACTTCTCCACCACCAGCGCTTTCAGGTCGCCGGTCAGCTCATCCATCACCAGCGGCGCGCCCTGCAGCATCTCCAGACAGAACAGCTTCGAGGCCTGTGGGTAATCACGCGAGACCTCAAGCTTGAGACGGATGTACTCTTTAATTGCCACCAGCGGCGCCAGATCTTCCCGAAATGCCTTCAGCGGCGCCAGCCAGATATCGAGGATCTGCTGCATCACGGCCACGTAAAGCGCCTCTTTTGACGGGAAGTAGTAAAGCAGATTGGTTTTCGATACCCCGGCCAGCTCCGCCACTTGTTCAAGGCGCGTGCCGTGGATCCCGTATTGTGAAAAGGTATTCAGCGCGGCGGTAAGGATAGCCTGTTTCTTCGCACTGACAGCCTGCGAACGTTTGCCACCTTTTTTTACTGCATCCTGAGCCATGCGCCCTCTCCTTGTTATTTACGGCATCAATACCTATTTTGCGGGTTACGGCCATAAAAAGAAACCGCCGGATTATCCGGCGGTTAGGAGAGAGGCAGACAATTCACGCACCGCTAGCTGCCGCGGTGGCTACCATGGCTGTTTTTCCCGCCTTTTTTGCCCGCTTCCGAGGCGCGTTGGGGATCGTTCTTGAAGTTCCCGCCGCTGTGTTGGCCGCCCTTACGACCTGCTTCTGATGCTCTTTCACGGTCTTCGGCAAAATTGCCGGAACCGCCACGATGGTTTGCCATTACTGACCTCCGGTTGAGAGAACGACATAGTGCATTACGTAATTCAAAGCGCATTCACCCGCCGTATTGCGCGGGTAGTAATAAGGTTAGCCGTCGCAGCGGCAGCGCAGGCGGATTGGTCACATTTTGTCATATCTAGCGCCCGTTTTTTCAAGGCGACACCTCGCCCCATGCGTAATCGGCTCTTATGGTAGAGGAAAAACGGTCATAAAAAAGTGTGTCAGCCTACGTCAAAAGGCACAGCGGCGGCAAAAAATCATGCCACCCAGGCGCGGATAAATTGCCGAATCGTTGCAGCGAATCCGTCATTTGCGACTATGCTTAAACATGCTTGTTAGGTAACCGACGAATTTGACACAGGAGAGTTAAGATGAGTGGAAATGCAAGTGTTCTGGTGCTCTATTATTCTATGTACGGACACATCGAAACGATGGCTAAAGCGGTAGCCGAAGGCGCAAATAAGGTCGACGGCGTTGACGTCACCATCAAGCGCGTACCAGAAACAATGCAGGCTGAAGCCTTTGCCAAAGCAGGCGGCAAAGCGCAGGCGGTTCCCGTCGCCACCCCACAAGAACTGGCTGATTACGACGCCATTATCTTCGGTACTCCTACCCGCTTCGGCAATATGGCCGGGCAAATGCGCACCTTCCTCGACCAGACCGGCGGCCTGTGGGCGTCCGGCGCGCTGTACGGCAAACTGGCCAGCGTCTTTAGCTCAACCGGTACCGGCGGCGGACAGGAGCAGACCATTACTTCAACGTGGACGACCCTCGCCCACCACGGTATGGTGATTGTGCCGATTGGTTACGCGGCTCAGGAACTGTTTGATGTTTCTCAGGTTCGCGGCGGCACGCCATATGGCGCAACCACTATCGCTGGCGGAGACGGTTCACGCCAGCCAAGCCAGGAAGAGCTGTCCATCGCCCGTTATCAGGGTGAATACGTGGCAGGCCTGGCCGTCAAAATGAAAGGCTAATGATTTAAGGGAGAAGCGATATGCCGACACAAGAAGGCAAGGCTCATCATATTGGTGAATGGGCCAGTCTGCGCAACACGTCGCCTGAAATCGCCGAAGCGATTTTTGAGCTGGCCAAATTTGATGAAAAAACGGCAGAGAAAATCTGGGAAGAAGGCAGCGATGCCGTTCTCGAACTGGCCTTCAGCAAAACCGATAAAGACGCGCTCTTCTGGGGCGAACAAACCATCGAACGTAAAAACGTGTGATGGTCTAAACCCGGCGTCGGCGTAAACGCCTCAGCCGGGCTACCACCCTCTGTCATTCTTAGCCCGGCCGAGCATCGCGACGCCGGGTTTGTTTTTTATACCGCCACCCGCCGCTGCCAGCGTTTTGCCACCCTTTCCAGCCCAAAACACAGCAGATAATAGACCACGCCGATAAAGACAAAGATCGCCGTCGGGTAGATCTGCACGCGGTTGTTCACCTGCCCCGCCACCGTGGTTAATTCTGGTACATTGACGATAAACGCCAGCGAGGTGTCCTTCAGCAGGCTGATAAAAATCCCCACCAGCGAAGGCAGCACGTTGCGAAGGGTTTGAGGCAGCAAAATCAGCCGCAGGCTCTGCCCGGCGCTAAAGCCCTGGGTCAACGCCGCTTCATACTGTCCGGTAGGCAGCGCGCGCAGCCCCGCCAGCACCGAGTGCATCACCATTGCTGCGGTAAACCACGCCAGCGCCAGCGTTACCGTCACCGCACCCGGCAGGTCGCTCCCGGTCAGCATTGGCAGCAGATACCACAGCCAGAAGATAACGAAAATCAGCGGAATCCCGCGTATTATCTCCGCCCACAGGTAAAGCAAGCGTCGGGTCAAACCAGAGAATCGCCACGCCGCGCAGGCCAGCAGAATGCCGCCCGGCAGCGCCAGCGCGCCGGCGCCTATCGCCATCATCAGCGTCAGCGCTACGCCACCGGGTTCGCCATCGGCCAGCCGTCCCCACAGCAGATAGTCGAGGTTGTCGTAAATTACCGCCAGATTAGCGTTCATTCACCGCACCTCCCGCCACGCTCGCCGCCGCCTTCCGCACGCGCTTAGGCTGCCCCACCGGTTTAGGTCCCAGACGGCTCAACAACAGCCCCAGCGCCATGCCGGTCAGCAGATAGAGGACGGTGCCCACCGCGAAAGCCTCCAGCGCATGCGCGTTGTAGCTTTCGATTTGCCGCACCTGATAGGTCAACTCAGCAAAACCAATGCCGCTCGCCAGCGACGAGAGCTTCATCAGATTCAGATACTGCCCCACCACCGGCTGCCAGGCGTTAGCCAGCCCTTGCGGCAGCAAAATATGTCGCAGCAGTCCATAGGTCGAAAACCCCTGCGCCAGCGCCGCTTCGCGCTGGCCGTTCGGCACGCTTTGCAGCCCAGCCGCTATTTCCTCAATCAAGAACGCCGAGGTAAAGACGCCAAGACCCCACGCCGAGCACAGAAACTCCGGCGTCAGCCACCAGACGTTGCCGGGCAGAATCGACCAGTCGTGCGGGTCGTTGACAAAATTCCGCAGCCCCTGCGGCAGGAAGTTCCACGCCGCGAAATACCAGAACAGCAACTGTACCAGCAGCGGCGTATTGCGAAACAGCGACACCCAGCAGGCGGTGATACCCTGCCCCAACCGCCCACCAGCGAGACGCAGCAGTAAAAACAGCGCCGCCAGTACGCTTGCCAGCATAATCCCGGCAAGCGATACCCACAGCGTGGTGAGAAAGCCCGAGATAAGCCATTGTAGAGGCTGCCCGCTCAGTACCCCCTGCCAGTCGAAATTCACCATCACGCCGTCTGCTCCTGGTGCAGCGGGTCCAGCACCTTCTGCAGAAAACGCCGTGCGCGCGGATGCTGCGGACGGGCAAAAAACTCCGCAGGAGGCGCGACCTCCAGCACATCGCCGCCGTCAATAAACACCACTCTGTCGGCAATTTCGCGGGCAAACTGCATTTCGTGGGTCACCACAATCATGGTGATCCCGCTGTGGGCCAGAGACTGCATGACATGCAGCACTTCGCCGATCATTTCCGGATCCAGCGCCGAGGTGGGCTCATCAAACAGGATGATTTGCGGTGAAGAGGCCAGTGCACGAGCAATCGCCACGCGCTGCTGCTGGCCGCCGGAAAGCTGTGAAGGCATGGACTCCGCCTTTTCCGCAAGCCCGACTTTTTGCAGTAGCTCCCGCGCGCGCTGCTCAGCATCGCTGCGCTTCCAGCCGTGGACCGACTCCAGCGCCAGCATGATGTTCTGCGCCGCCGTGAGATGAGCATAAAGATTGAACTGCTGAAAGACGAAACCAATTCGGCTGCGCAGCTGACGCAACGCCCGCCCGCTCAGCTGACTGGTCGGCTTGTCGTCAATCAGGATCTCACCGCCGCTAAGGCTTTCAAGCTGGTTTATCAGGCGGATCAGGGTCGATTTCCCCGAGCCCGAAGGCCCGAGGATCGCCACCACTTCGCCGGGATTAATCGTCAGATCGATGCCGTTCAACACCCGATGACTGCCGTACGCTTTGACTGCCTGACGGAACGCCACGCTGGCATTGCGCAGATGTGAAAAATCCGCGGACTTCGCCGCGGAATGAGAGAATAAAGCCGACAACATATTATTTTGCTTCTATGGTGAAGGAACGCGGCTGAGGCGCTTTGGTGGAAGGGCCAAACCAGGTGTCGTAGATTTTCGCTGCATCGCCTGATTTCTCAAGCGCCACCAGCTCATCGTTCACCGCTTTCAGCAGTGCCGGTTCACCCTTTTTCACGCCTACGCCGATTTCTTCTTTGCTCAGCAGATCCGGCAGGATTTTAAATTTGGCTTTATCCGGCGCTTCGCCCAGCAGGCCCGCCAGAATGGTGCTGTCCTGGGTAATCGCCTGCACGTTGCCGTTACGCAGCGCGGTTAAAGCCAGCGGAATGTCATCATAAGAGAGCACGCGCGCCTGCGGGAAGCGCTGATGCAGCGTTTGCTCGCCGGTCGTGCCCTTCACAGCACCGATGCGCGCTTTGCTGTAGTCGTCGAGCTTATCGCCGCCGGTCGCCGGTACCAGGAACTGCTGACCGGTGACGAAGTACGGGGTGGAGAAATCGATAACCTGCGCGCGCTCCGGGGTAATGGTGATATCAGCAACAATCAGATCGGCCTTGCCGGATTGCAGCAGCGGGATACGGTTCGCCGGGTTCGTCGCCACCAGCTCCAGCTTCACGCCCAGCGATTTTGCCAGCGCTTTGGCGAAATCAACGTCGTAGCCCACCAGTTCGTGAGTCTTCGCATCCACAGAACCAAACGGCGGGTTAGCATCAAAGGTGGCCACTTTGACTACGCCCTTGGCCTTAATATCCGCCAGCTGATCGGCCTGCGCGGTGAAGGTCGTCAGGCCGGTCGCCACCAGACCGGTGAGAAGAGCGAGCTGTGCAACTGTCTGTTTTGTCTTTGCCATAATCTTTCTGGATACCCCTGTTTTTGTATTGTCTTTTTACGCTCCCACACCGCCATCGGCGGAACAAATAACGATTCGCTATGCTTTATAACCAAATATCATTTGGCGAAAGTAATTGTTATCTAAAGGTAAAATCTGATTAACAACGCCAGATATCGCAAATGCTTTGCACAATTTCATCTTTCCATTGCCGTGGATTTCCTGCTGAAATGGTCGAAAAGAAAACCGTAACATTAAGAAGGTCTTAATACGTAAACAGTTATGATTTCCTGGAGTCATTGTTTCCCATCGTTACCAACTGACACAACAATCCGCGAGCATCCAGAGTGACTGGCAACCTATCATTGCCCCGACATAAATAAGGGGGATTTTCCTCCGTTGCCTGACGCTTCCTTCAGCGTCAATTTGAATGCTTTATGGATGACTACAATGAAAAAATTTACCCGCACTGCTTTACTGGTCGCTACGCTTGCTGGCGCGACTTTTGCCGCTCAGGCTGCTGATACCACCGCCGCCCCTGCGCCAGCTCAGGACCCAATCGTTCAGCACCTGAAGCTGACCGATGCTCAGGTTTCCAAAATCAAAACGCTGCACCAGCAGCTGGAGAAAAACGTCCAGGCCATCTCAATGAAAGATGTCAAAGACGGCATGATCATCGACATGATCCAGTCCGGCAAATGGAATGAAGCGGGTGTGAAACAACAGCTGGCGGCGTTCAGTAAAGTGGACCAGCAGGTTCGCTACTACAAAGTGAAATACTACTTTGACTTAAGCCAGGTGCTGACCGCTGACCAGCGTAAGCAGGTCCAAAACGATCTGGCTCAGGCAGCGGCGGAGTAAGCAACATGAAAAAATCGCGATGATGTTAGGCGCCTGCGCACTGCTGGCAATGGGTGCGGCGAATGCGGCCAACGGCCAGGCAGTAGCGAACGCAAAAACCGCCTGTCAGAACAACCCAACCCAGTGCGCTCAGGCGAAGAGCACGGCAAAAGCTAACGCGCAGAAAGAAGCGAAAGCAGCAAAAGACGCCTGTGCGAAAAACCAGACGGCCTGTAATAACGCGAAAGCGAAAGCTAAAAGCGCGGTGCAGAAGTAAGCCACGGTAGTGAAAACAAAAAAGGCCGCGGGGAGATATTCCGGCGGCCTTTATCATTAGCAAAAGAGAGTTTAAGCTCGGTTTTACGCTGCTTTCTCATTCGCTTTCGCGCGTGCGGCCAGGAAATCTTCTGCCGTAATAATTTTATTGAGTTCAACCTGAAGACGAGCGTCGTTTTCGGTTTCCCATACATCGACAGCTGCCTGTAAATTAATCCAAAATGCAGCCGAGGTATCAAACGCTTTAGCCAGGCGAAACGCCATATCAATAGTCAGCTTACGATTATTGTTCACTAGCGCGCTGACCGTGTTGCGGTGTACCTGCAGCATTTCCGCCAGATCGTTGATTTTAAGGTCAAGCGGCTCCAGGTATTCAAACAGAAGGATGTCCCCTACCGTAGTCGGCTTTCTGGTTGCTTGATTCATAATTTACTCCATGATGGTCGACGGCTTAGCGGCAATAAAAATGGCTAAGCCGATTAGTTCTGTTGATTAGTATTCATGTGGATCTAAATAAAGATCGTGCGCTTTACCATTTGCCCACTGGAAAATTAATCGGTACTGCTTGTTAACCCTTATTGAAGAATAATCTTTGAGTTTTCCCTCAAGTTCCTCATAACGGTTACCGGGCGGTGACTTCAAGTCTTGGTAAGTTACCGCTGCATTAATGATATCTAGCTTCCTGGCCAGAGATGCATGTATGTCTGAGGGGATTTTTTTATGTGGTGTTGCATGTTTAAAAAAATCCGCAAGCCAGTCATCTCGAAAGCTTCCAATGTTTACAAGCATACTCGGCATTCCATTGCACCTCCCTAACTACCTTATCAAAACAATAACGCACCAATGCACTGTGCGCAAGTGCATCATTATTTTAAAGCGCTGGTATGACTGAAACCGCCTGATTTCTACAACAAATTGTGACCTCTCACGCATTACCCATAATCTCTATGCGGACATCCCCCTCGCTTTGATCGCTGTCAAAAAGGAACATACCGTCTGGTCGGTATGATTCGGGCCATGAATATGGAAACCCAACACCGCAAAAAAGATCCGGTCCGTTTATATCAGCTGCTGCTGGAGTCAGCGGCGATGATTGCTGGACGGGACGGCATCGCGGCCCTGTCGCTGAACGCTGTCGCCCGCGAAGCAGGGGTCAGTAAAGGTGGCTTGATTCATCACTTTCCCAATAAGCAGGCGCTGATTTACGCGCTGTTTACCCGCCTGCTGGCGATTATGGAAGAAGCGATCGTCGCATTGATGCAGCAGGATGGCGTCAGCTATGGCCGCTTTACTCGCGCCTATCTGAACTACCTTGCTGACCTGACGGACACGCATGAAAGTCGCCAGTTGATGGTGCTGTCGCTGGCCATGCCGGATGAACCGGTGCTGCGAAAATGCTGGCGTGACTGGATGCTGGATCACCTGGCACACGGCGATGCGCTGGACAATAGCCCCACCGGTACGCTGGTGCGCTATACGGCAGACGGCATCTGGTTATCTGAACTTACGGAAGGGATCACCATGTGCGCCGAACACCGACGAACGTTGGTCGAATCTCTTAATAAGATGACGCTTCCCGCGTGAAGCACAAGGCTGAGGCCGCGATGCGCTACAACATCAATGCCCGTTTTATTTATGATGCAACGGATGGCACGATAACGCTGCCGCAAAGCGCTGAGCCGGACAGCCAGCTGTCGATCACCGCCAGCGCCCTGCTGTTTTTCTTTTTGCGTCACACCGGTATCGTCAGCCGGGAAGAGGTGCTGAAAAAAGTCTGGGATGACAACGGATTAACCTCGTCAAACAGCAACCTGAATCAATATCTGAGCATGCTGCGCAAAACCTTCCGCCACTACGGCGTCGATAACATTATCGTCACGGTGTCGCGCGGCTACTTGCAGCTCAACCCAGATGTGGTGATTGAAGCGCTGGATGAACCTTCGCCGCCCGTACTAACGCAGGAACCGCCGCTCATCATCCCTGAAGCCGCGCCTGAGACACCACAGGAAACCCCTCCCGCTACGGCGCATGCGCGCGGTGCCTGCTGGTATATCGCAGGTGCCTGTCTGCTGACCATTGCGCTGTTGCTGCTTATCCTGAGTCTGGTGGGCATGCGAGAGTCGCACCCCATCTCACTGAGCCAAATCACCCATAGCCAGTGTGAATTGCTCGCCAGCGATGAAATGCTGCGCTCGGTCAGCGCAGACGCCTACGTGAAAAATTTCGACGAAGTACGTCAGCGGCTGAAGGTCGAGTGCAAACCCGGCGAGCGTTTTCTCTTCTTCTACGGCGACAGACTGGAGACCAACGGCCTGGGGCGCGTGTTCCTCGCCCACTGCGCGATGCATGAAGACAATCCGTTTAGCTACTGTGACAACTACTTTTACTATTCATGGAAACCATGATGAAACTCGCGCCGCGTACGTTCTTTGCCCTTTCTCTGCTCGTGTTTATCGTGGTCGCCGGGTTTAGCGCCTGGCGCCTGCTGCCCGATGAAAACGCCGGCGTGATGAGTTGTTCCACCAAAGGGATCATGCGTTTTGAAAATATGGATAAAGAGAACGTGAACGGTAACATTCACTTCAACTTTGGCGGCCACGGCAAAGGCTCAATGGTGGTCGAGGGCTATACCGATTCGGCCGCCGGCTGGCTCTATCTGCAACGCTACGTCAAATTCAGCTACAGCAGCAAACGCATTTCCGCGACGGAACGTCACTATCGCATCAACCAGTGGGAGTCCAGCGCCTCGTCTATCGATGAATCCCCGGACGTGATTTTCGCCTACTTTATGCGCGAGATGTCCGACAGTCACGACGGGCTGTTTCTCAACGCCCAGAAGCTCAACGATAAAGCCATTCTGCTGAGTTCCATCAACTCACCGCTGTGGATTTGCACGCTGAAATCCGGCAGCGCGCTGAATTAAACGTCGCCGTCCTCATAAAAAACCATGCCTTGATAGGGACGTTCCCGGCTGGCGGCCAGCCGCTGCGCGAGGCTGCCAACGTGTAGCTCCAGCTTGTGCCCATCCGGGTCGAGAAAATAGTACGACGCCCCCTCGCTGCGGTTATCCTTCCACACCACCACTCCGGCCTGCGCCAACCGCTCGGTCATCGATGCAAAATCAGCTTCCGCCACGCTAAAGGCATAGTGCGTATAGTCGCTCTCCTCGGGTGCTATTTTGTGGCGCTGCGCATCCAGCGACAGGCAAAGCCACAGCTCTCCACACGACAAATATGCCCCACCGTCCCAGCGGGCGTGCAGGCGCATTCCCAATAGCTGGTGATAAAAGTCGACGCTTGGCGTCAGGTCGCTGACCGCCAGGGTCAAATGGTTAAGTCCACTCAGCATAAGACCCTCTGATAGATTGACGCTGTTCGGGCGCGAGCGCCCCTTTGTATCGACGGCAAACTGTGATCCATCGCGCATGCTCTTTTCCCCACCGCTTATCCCTTATAAAAGACCGCATCTTTTGCGTTTAGCTTCACCGCCAGAATTTGAACCCCACCACAGTTGCCCCTACGCCATGTTACCCGACTTTTGTATAAATTTAGCAACTTCATAACATTTCCACTGAGCGCCGCGCGCACGGAATAAATCGCCTTATACCCGTTATAATTCCGCCCCTCTCCGCAGCATAAAAAGATAAATCATCGGCCACAAAAGGCTAAATAGCAGAGCATTTATCTAAATAAGTACATCACTCAGATTTAAATTCCAACCAACAGGCTAATCCCTATAGTGAACCCCGAACGCCGCTGCCGTGGGTTAACGCCGTGACACGGACGGTTTTCCTGAAATCACACAACCTGTTTTGAGGAGTGAAGCAATGGGTGATGCATTAGGGCTTATCGAAACCAAAGGTCTGGTGGCCTGCATTGAAGCCGCGGATGCGATGTGTAAAGCCGCCAACGTTGAACTGATTGGCTACGAGAACGTCGGCTCCGGCCTCGTCACCGCGATGGTGAAAGGCGACGTCGGCGCGGTGAAAGCGGCGGTGGATTCCGGCGTGGAGTCGGCGCAGCGCATTGGGGAAGTGGTGACGTCGCTGGTGATTGCGCGTCCGCATAACGACATCAACAAAATCGTCATTAAACACAAGGCTTAAGGCCAGGAGAACGCAAATGGGTGATGCATTAGGTCTGATTGAAACCAAAGGTCTGGTGGCCTGTATCGAAGCGGCAGATGCGATGTGTAAAGCCGCCAACGTCGAACTTATCGGCTATGAAAACGTCGGTTCCGGCCTCGTCACCGCGATGGTGAAAGGCGACGTCGGCGCGGTGAAAGCGGCGGTGGATTCCGGCGTGGAGTCGGCGCAGCGCATTGGTGAAGTGGTGACCTCGCTGGTTATCGCGCGCCCGCATAACGACATCAACAAGATTGTCTCGCATTACAAAATTAGCGAATAACCGGAGAGAAAATGATGAAAGAAGCGCTTGGTCTGATTGAAACCAAAGGTCTGGTGGCCTGTATCGAAGCCGCAGACGCCATGTGCAAAGCCGCCAACGTCGAGCTTATCGGCTACGAAAACGTCGGCTCAGGCCTCGTCACCGCGATGGTCAAAGGTGACGTCGGCGCGGTCAACGCGGCGGTGGACTCCGGCGTGGAAGCGGCAAAACGCATCGGTGAAGTCGTCACTTCCGGCGTTATTGCACGCCCGCATAACGACATCGAAAAAATCGCATCGCAGCATAAAGCATGACCTGACCGGGCACGCCCCGTCTGCACTCTTTTCGTTTGATGAAGGATAGACTCATGATTGAACTGGATACCGATTTGCTCTCTCGCCAGAACGCGCGAGAACTGGTGCGCAACGCCAAAAAAGCGCAAGCGGTAATGGCCACCTTTTCGCAGCAGCAAATCGACGCCATCGTGAAAAACGTGGCCCAGGAAGCGGCGCATCACGCCGAAGCGCTGGCGAAAATGGCCGCGGAAGAAACCGGCTTCGGCAACTGGCAGGATAAAGTCCTGAAGAACCGTTTTGCCTCGCTGCGCGTTTACGACGCCATCAAAGATATGAAGACCGTCGGCATCATTCATGACGATCAACAAAAGAAAGTGATGGACGTGGGCGTGCCGCTGGGCGTTATCTGCGCGCTGGTCCCCTCAACCAACCCGACTTCAACGGTCATCTACAAAACGCTGATTGCCCTGAAGGCCGGTAACGCGATTATCTTCTCCCCGCATCCGGGCGCACGCCAGTGCAGCTGGAAAGCGATTGAGATTGTGAAACGCGCGGCAGAAGCGGCGGGCGCACCGGCCGGTATCGTTGACGGCGTGACCGAACTGACGCTGGAAGCCACCTCTGAACTGATGCACAGCAAAGATGTATCGCTGATCCTGGCGACCGGCGGCGAAGGCATGGTACGCGCGGCATACGCTTCTGGTACGCCAACCATCAGCGGCGGTCCGGGCAACGGCCCGGCGTTTATCGAACGCAGCGCCGACATCCCGCACGCGGTGAAAGATATCATCACCAGCAAAACCTTTGATAACGGCGTTATCTGCGCGTCTGAGCAGTCGATCATCGTCGAACGCTGCATTTACGACGAGGTGCATCGCGAGCTGGAAGCCCAGGGCGCGTACTTTATGAACGAAGGCGAAGCGGCGAAAATGGCAGCCCTGCTGCTGCGTCCGAACGGCACCATCAACCCGAAAGTGGTGGGCAAAACGGCGCTCTATTTAAGCCAGATGGCGGGCTTCTGCGTACCGGCCAGCACCCGCGTGCTGATTGCCGCACAGACTACCGTCTCCCACAAAAACCCGTATTCACGTGAAAAACTGTGCCCGGTACTCGGCCTGTACGTGGAAGAGGACTGGAAAGCTGCTTGCCACCGCGTGGTGGAGCTACTGACCAACGAAGGCCTTGGCCATACGCTGGTGATCCACACCCGCAACCAGGACGTTATCCGCCAGTTCTGCCTCGAAAAACCGGTTAACCGCATTCTGATCAACACGCCCGCAGCCCTCGGCGGCATCGGCGCGACCACAAACATCACCCCGGCGCTGACCTTAGGCTGCGGCGCGGTAGGCGGCGGCTCCAGCTCCGATAACGTCGGCCCAATGAACCTGCTCAATATCCGCAAAGTGGGCTACGGCGTGCGCTCTATCGACGAACTGCGCGCACCGAGCAGCCGCGTGGAACCGCAGCCGACGATCACCAGCCAGCCGGTTG
This sequence comes from uncultured Kluyvera sp., assembly GCF_902485085.1. Classification (NCBI taxonomy): domain Bacteria; kingdom Pseudomonadati; phylum Pseudomonadota; class Gammaproteobacteria; order Enterobacterales; family Enterobacteriaceae; genus Kluyvera; species uncultured Kluyvera sp. The sequence goes on along the minus strand of NZ_CABTJS010000178.1, from coordinate 35,680 downwards.
ACCCGCGCCGCAGCATCGTTGACGACGCGCGCTTCACCTCCCCTGCCCCAGCCAGCACCATCAGCGCTCACGACGACAACCGTTTCGCGGCGGCCGCTACGGCAGAGGTTGAAGGTGAAATCAGCGAGCAGAACGTGGAGCGCGTTATCCGTCAGGTGCTTGAGCGCTTGGGCAAGTAACGCATTGATATAAGGCGATTAAAACGATGATTCTCGCAAAGGTAACCGGACATGTCGTCGCCACGCAGAAATGCGATGAGCTGCGCGGCAGCAATCTGCTGATGATCACACAGCTGGATGACGACCAGCAGCCCATGAAGAACCGAACCTGGGTTGCCGTCGATAGCGTCGGCGCAGGCATGCACGACATCGTGCTGGCGGAAGAGTACTTCGCGCTCAACAAGGACCGTTACAAGGCGATGTCGGTGGTTGCCATTGTCGAGAACGTCTTTCGGGACGCCTAAGGAGTAAATAACCCAATGAGTGAATTTTTGCTGAAACCCCGGATTTGCTTTGGTCAGGACGCGCTGTCGGCCCTGACCGACGTGTCCGCCCACAGCGTACTGCTGGTCACCGATCAGGCGATGGTCAAGTTCGGCCTCGCCTCACGGGTGACCAATATTCTGCGCGATCGCGGCATTGCATTCCAGATCTGGGACGACGTGGTGGCTGACCCGGACATCGCCGCCGTGGTACGCGGCATGAAGCTGATGGACAGCCGCTATCCGGACCTGGTCATCGCACTCGGCGGCGGCTCGGTGATTGACGCCGCCAAAGCGGTTATTTTCGCCCTGGCGCAAACCCGTCCGGACGCAGGGCGCGAGCGCCCATGCTTCGTGGCCATCCCCACCACCAGCGGTACCGGCTCGGAAGTCACCAGCTTTTCGGTGGTGAAAGCTAACGCTGAGAAGCTGGTGCTGGTCGACCCGTCGCTGCTGCCGGATATCGCCATTCTTGACCCAACGCTGGTGGCCTCCGTGCCGCCCGCGATTACCGCCGACACCGGAATGGACGTGCTGTGCCACGCGCTGGAGGCCTACGTCTCCACCGCCGCCAGCGACTTTTCCGACGCACTGGCCGAAAAAGTGGTGCAGCAGGTCTTCCGCTATCTGCCCACCTGCTGGCGCAACGGCCAGGATTTGCAGGCGCGGGAGAAGATGCACAACGCCTCCTGTATGGCAGGCATGGCGTTTACCAACGCCTCGCTCGGCATCACCCACAGCCTGGCGCACGCGCTGGGCGGCGTGTTCCGCGTGCCTCATGGCCGCGCTAACGCCCTGTTGATGGCGCAGGTCGTGGCGTGGAACGCCGATTTTGACGGCCAGTGCGATACCGCCGCCGCCCATAAATATGCCCGGCTGGCGCATTTATTGGATCTGCCGGCAAGCACCGCCCGCGAAGGCGTTGCCAGCCTGCTGGTAGCCATTGAAACGCTGAAAGAAGAGATGCAGATGCCTGCGGGCATTCGTGATACCGCCGTCGATGCCACCGATTTTGAGCGCCGATTGCCGGAAATGGTTGGTCAGGCGTTGCGCGACAGCTGCACTCCGACCAACCCACGTGCGCCGGACGCGCAGGCGCTCACTGAACTCTATCGCCGAACCTACGGGTAACGCCTGATGTAGGCCGGGTAAGCGCAGCGCCACCCGGCAAAATGCCGGCACCCAATAAGAACATCTGGAGAATACTACATGGCACACTACAGCTTAACGCCGCGCGTCAAAGTGTTGGCAGAACGTTTACTCTCACAAAAAAGCACCCTGTGCACCGAACATGCCACCACCCTGAACGCGCTCGATAGCGATATCGCTGGCGTTCCTGCCGCCGTTAAACCGGCGCGCCGCTTCTATGAACTGATGCGTCAATTGCCGCTCACCATCAGCGCCGATGAGCTGATCGTCGGCAACCAGACCCGCAAGCCGCACGGCGCGATTTTCCATGATGAAGCCGCCGCCAGCCGCCCCTCGGCGTTCCAGTTCCTTAATCTGAACAGCGACCTCAACTCCCCGGACTACAAGCTGGTGGTCGAGAAAGGTGTGTTGGCGATTAAACACCAACTGGAAGAGAAAACCCGTACGCTCGGCAGCGCGGTCAGCCGCAGCGGCATGGATGAAGTCAACGGCTGCCGCGCCGCGATTTACGCCTGCGATGGGCTAATGGCGCTGGCGCAAAATCTCGCCCACAGCGCCGAGCAGTTAGCCGCCGCTGAAACCAACGCGTATCGCAAAGCCGAGCTGTTAGACAGCGTTGCTATTTTGCACCACGTTCCGGCCCACCCGGCACGCAGCTTCAAAGAAGCCTGCCAGGCGTTTTATCTGTTCCAGCTGGCGCTTCAGCTCGACAACGGCAGCTACGCCGTCAACCCGGAAGGCGCCGACAAAGCGCTGCTGCCGTACTACCAGCACGATATCGCCAACGGCACGCTAACCGAAGCCCAGGCCTATGAAATCGTTGAGTGCCTGTGGTTTAAACTGGCGGAATTAAGCGAAGTCCGCGCCGCCAGCGCGATTGACGGCTATCCGATGTTTGATGCCCTGCTTCACGGCGCGAGCCTTGAAAATGCGCGCATCAACGCCCTATCTGACATGTTCCAGAGCGCCCAGCACAATCTCAGCGCGCTGCATCTGCCGGTGCGTCTGTTCAGCGGTAAACAGTCCGTTTCCGCTGCACCATTCGCCAATTGTACTGAAACCACTACGGCGGAAGGGCTGACCCCGCGCATGCAGCGCCTGCGCAACCACTACCTGACCGTGCGCCCAAGCGTCTCCATCTATCGCGCGCTGGCCTTTACCGAAGTGGTGAAAGCCAACCCGGGAATGCCGACCATCCTGCTGCGTGCCAAAGCCTTCCGTCACGCCTGCGAAACCGCGCCGATTCTCATTCAGGACGATGAGCTGATCGTCGGCCATCCGTGCGGTAAGCCGCGCGCCGGGGCCTTCTCGCCGGATATCGCCTGGCGCTGGGTACGCGACGAGCTCGACACCATGAGCACCCGTCCGCAGGATCCGTTCGAAATCAGCGAAGAAGATAAGAAAACCATCCGCGAAGAGATCGTGCCATTCTGGGAAGGCCGCTCGCTGGATGAAATTTGCGAAGCGCAGTACCGCGAGGCGGGCGTCTGGTCCTTCAGCGGCGAAACCTTCGTCAGCGACCTCTCCTACCACCAGATCAACGGCGGCGGCGATACCTGCCCGGGCTACGACGTGCTGCTGTTCACCAAAGGGATGAACGGTATTAAAGCCGATGCCGAGGCACACCTCGCCAGCCTGAGCATGGAGAATCCGGACGATATCGACCGTATTTACTACTACAAAGCGGCGATTGAAACCTGCGAAGGGGTGATTAACTATTCGCACCGCATCGCCGCACGCGCCCGCGAACTGGCTGCCGTTGAGCAGAACGCCCAGCGCCGCGCCGAGCTGCTGACCATCGCCGACGTGAACCAGAACGTCCCGGCCAACCCACCGAAAACCTTGCAGGAAGCGTTGCAAAGCATCTGGACCGTCGAATCGCTGTTTGAAATCGAAGAGAACCAGACCGGGCTGTCGCTCGGCCGCGTGGACCAGTACTGCTACCCGATGTTTGAAGCCGATATCCGCGAAGGCCGCCTGACCCATGACGCCGCGCTGGAATTGTTGCAGGCATTTATCATCAAATGCGCCGAATTGATGTGGATGTCCAGCGAATTGGGGGCGAAGTACTTCGCCGGTTATCAGCCGTTTATCAACCTGACCGTTGGCGGCCAGAAGCGTTCAGGCGGCGATGCCTGTAATGACCTGACCTATCTGATCATGGACGCCGTGCGCTTTGTGAAGGTTTACCAGCCGTCGCTGGCCTGCCGTATTCACAACCAGTCGCCGCAGAAGTACATGGAAAAAATCGTCGACGTGGTTAAAGCGGGCATGGGCTTCCCGGCCTGTCACTTCGATGACTCCCACATCAAGATGATGCTGCGTAAAGGCTTCGACTTTGAAGACGCGCGCGACTACTGCTTGATGGGCTGCGTCGAACCGCAGAAATCTGGCCGCATCTACCAGTGGACCTCCACCGGCTATACCCAGTGGCCAATTGCCATCGAGTTCGTCTTAAACCGCGGCCGCATGGTGCTGTTCGACAGCTACCAGGGGCTGGATACCGGCGACCTGCGCGACCTACACACCTTCGAACAGTTCGACGCCGCGGTGAAACAGCAGATTGCCCATATCGTGCGCCTGTCGGCAATTGGTACGGTTATCAGCCAGCGCGTACACCGTGACGTAGCGCCGAAGCCGCTGATGTCGCTGCTGGTTGAAGGCTGCATGGAAAAAGGTAAAGACGTGGCTGCCGGTGGCGCGATGGTCAACCACGGCCCGGGGCTGATTTTCTCCGGTCTGGCGACCTACGTCGACTCGATGGCTGCAATCCGCAAGCTGGTATTCGAAGACAAAAAATACACTCTGGAGCAGATGCGCGATGCGATGCTGGCGAACTTTGAAGGTTTCGAAGGGCTGCGCCGCGACTGCCTGAACGCACCGAAGTACGGCAACGACGATAACTACGTTGACCAGTACGCGCTGGATATCACCGAGTGGACCGAGCGCGAGTGCCGCAAGTACAAGATGCTCTACTCCACCCTGAGCCACGGCACGCTCTCCATCTCTAACAACACGCCAATCGGTGAGCTGACCAACGCCACGCCGAACGGGCGTCTGGCGTGGATGCCGCTCTCCGACGGCATCAGCCCGACTCAGGGCGCGGACAAGCATGGCCCAACCGCCATCATTAAGTCGGTCAGCAAGATGAACGTGGAAACCATGAACATCGGCATGGTGCACAACTTCAAGTTCCTCAAAGGGCTGCTCGATACCCCGGAAGGCCGCTACGGTCTCATCACCCTGCTGCGCACCGCATCGATTCTTGGCAACGGCCAGATGCAGTTCAGCTACGTCGATAACGAAGTGCTGAAAAAAGCGCAGCAGGAGCCGGAGAAATACCGCGACCTGATCGTTCGCGTGGCGGGCTACAGCGCCTACTTCGTGGAGCTGTGCAAGGAAGTTCAGGACGAGATCATCAGCCGTACGGTGATTGAGAAGTTCTGATAACACGGACAGCAATCGGACAAGGACGTCCGCAGTTTTCAGGAGGCAAGCGTGATTGGCAATACACAAGAATTAACCGGTCGAATTTTTAATATTCAGAAGTATTCGATCTACGACGGCGACGGCATTCGCACGCTGGTGTTTTTTAAGGGCTGCAACATTCGCTGCCCGTGGTGCGCCAACCCGGAAGGCTTGAGCAGCCAGTTTCAGGTGATGTTCTCCCAGGATAAATGCATTAACTGCGGCGACTGCGTGAACGTCTGCCCGGCGGGCATTCACTACCGTACGGAAGAAAACGGCGAGATGAAGCACTTCGTCAACCGCAATAAAGACTGCATCGGCTGCCGCAAATGCGAAGAGATTTGCACCCAACACGCCCTGGATATTCTGGGCAAAGATGTCACCGTCAGCGAATTGATGGACATCATCATGCAGGACTATGACTTTTACATCTCCTCCGGCGGCGGCGTGACCATCGGCGGCGGTGAGATGAGCCTGCAAACCGATTTTGCCGTCGCCCTGTTCAGCGAATGCAAGAAGATGATGATCAACACCGCCGTCGAGACCCAGGGCACCACGCCGCTTGCGAACTACCAGAAACTGGCGCCGGTCACCGACACCTTCTTATTCGACATCAAACAGATCGACAGCGATCACCACAAAGCGCTGTTCGGCATCGGCAACGAAGGGGTGCGCCGCAACCTCGAGTGGCTGGTGGACTCCGGCGCTAACGTGATTGTGCGTATGCCGTTGGTGCGCGGTTACAACGACTCGTGGGAAGCCATTACCGGGGCGATTGATTACGTCCAGAAGCTGGCGAAGCGCGGCAATATCCGCCGCATCGATATGCTGCCGTACCACCAGTTGGGGCGCAAAAAGTATGAGCGCCTGGATATGCCCTACCCGATTCTGCAAGACCCGTCGTACAGCGTAGAAGAGCTGAACCAGCTAGAGACCTTCTTCGCCGGATTTGATTTTGATATTCGCTTAGTGCGTCACTAAAGGAGCCGAGAATGAAAAGTTTAGGCGTGATTGAAACACGAGGATGGGTTGCCGCCATCCAGGCCGTCGATGCGGCCTGTAAAGCCGCAGGCGTCACCTGCATCGGCTATCGCAAGGTAGGATCAGGGCTGGTGAGCGTCTGCTTTGAAGGGGAGATCAGCGCCATTCACACCGCTATCGAACGCGGCGTGGCGGTCGTTAAGGCGATTAACCTGCCGGCCAATTCGCTGGTGATTGCTCGCCCGGAACGCTGCATCGTTGAAGCGCTGAGCACCCTCAAGGGGCATCCACCACGGGTAAAAGCAGAGCCTGCCGCGCCGGTTGAACTCGCCCATGACGTTCCGGTCGAACTCGCCGCGCCACAGGAAACGACAGTGGAAGAGAAAAACGCCGCGCACAAGAAAGGGAAAAAGGCATGATTGACGCCCTGCTACAGGAAAAAATCAGCGCCCGGCTGCACGAGGCAACGCCTACCATCCCGGTGGGCGTCTCTAACCGCCACGTTCATCTGTCACAGCAGGACGTTGAAGCGCTGTTCGGCAAAGGCTATGCACTGACGCCGTTTAAGCCGCTGCGTCAGCCAGGGCAGTTCGCCGCCGAAGAGTGCGTGACCGTTGTCGGGCCAAAAGGCTCGCTGACCCAGGTTCGCGTACTCGGCCCGACCCGCCCGACCACGCAGCTGGAAGTCTCCCGCGCCGACTGCTTTGCCCTGGGGATTAAAGCCCCGGTGCGGGAATCCGGCCAGCTGGAGAACGCCGGTGATGCGCTGCTGGTGGGGCCAAAAGGCCACGTTGAGCTGCACTCGCAGGTGATCTGCGCCTGGCGACATATTCATATGTCACCGCAGGATGCCCGTATGCTTAACGTCCACAACGGCCAGAAGGTTAGCGTTCGCAGCCGCGGCGAGCGGCAGCTCACCTTCGATGAAGTGGTGGTGCGCGTGCGCGACGATTTCGCCCTTGAGTTCCATATCGATACCGAAGAGGCCAACGCTGCCGGGCTGAAGAACGGCGCGCCGGTCACGTTGATAGGCTAAGGAGTTGCTAATGACCGAGCAACAGACTGACCGTCTGGTGGCGCAGATCCTCCAGCGTTTACGGCCACCGGTGCTGGTGATGGTGACCGCCGCCGAGGGCTATCGTCAGGCTATCCGTCAACGGCTGGCAGGCTGCGGGCAGCGGCTGATGCTGGCGATGGATGAAAGTCTTGAGGACGCCGCGGCGTGGCATCAACTTGGGGAGGTTCTGCCGCTTTCGGGCGAGCCGCCGGTAGGCTATAAAGCGCTGCTGCTGCCGTTTCTCGACTATCCCCAGGCGGCAGATTTGGTCAACGGCACGCTACAAAGCCCGGTGGCGCGTCGGCTGCACGATGCGCTGCTGGCGGGTGTTCCGGTGCTGGCACTGCGCTATCACTGCTGTCCACACAGTGAGCTAAACCAGCTGCGCGGCGCGGTCGTCGACAGCGCCTATACCGCGCATATCGACGCCACCCTTGCCCGTCTGGCAGCATGCGGGGTGACGCTGTGTACGATGAATGAACTGCTTGAGAAGCAGGAAACGGGCGCAACGGCAGCCGTAACCGCGCCGCTTACGACGCCCCGTCGTTATCTGACTGTCACAGATATCGTCAATAATCCGTCGCTGGCCGGAAAACCTGACGCGGTGCTGACCGATGCTGCTGTCGACTATGTCAAAACAAAGACAAAAATAACCTTACCTCGATAATAAAACCTGGAGTGTAGAAGATGTCTTCGAAAACAAAATGCTGGCTATGGATGCTGCTGGTTATCGTCTCAGAAACCTCGGCCACCTCAACGCTTAAAATGTTCGACTCCAGCGAAGGGATGACCAAAACCCTGCTGCTGGCGCTGATCGTTGTGCTGTACTGCGTGTGCTATTACTCACTGTCCCGCGCGGTGAAGGATATTCCCGTTGGGTTAGCCTACGCCACCTGGTCCGGTACCGGTATTCTGGTGGTTTCAACGCTGGGTATGGCCTTCTACGGCCAGCATCCAGATACCGCCGCCATCATCGGCATGGCGATTATCGCCAGCGGTATCGTCATCATGAACCTGTTCTCAAAAATGGGTCACGAAGACGCTGAAGAGACGCCGCCCGCCCCGGTCACCAAACTCGATAAAAATATCGCTAACTAACGCAAAAGGAATCGCTCATGTTTAATCTTGGATTTTTATGGCTGGCGCTGTCTATCGGCTCCGAAATTACCGGCACGTCAATGATCAAAAAAACCAACGGCTTTAGCAAACTGGCACCCTCAGTGCTGGTGGTCTGCGCGTACGGGCTATGCTATTTCGCGCTCACCCGCGCGATGAGTACCATCCCGGTCGGCGTGGCCTATTCACTGTGGTGCGGCTTTGGCATCGTCGGCGTCACAATCTGTTCCATGATCCTCTACAAGCAGAAGCCCGACCTTCCGGCTATCTTCGCCATGCTGCTGATTATCAGCGGCGGGATTATCATGAACGTCTTCTCCGGTATGTAAGCCCTGACGATGGCCTTCCCTATACAGGGAAGGCTAGCTACAAATATACCGATCATGTAGGCCATTTTATCCGTCTGCCAAATGCAACGCTTCCTGAGGTGTTGCGAAACGACAACAACGCAATATCATTGCCTGATGGGGATGAAAATCCCCATTTTTTAGCCCTCAATTTCATCCAAAATAAGTATTGCGCTCCCCACCATCTCATCGAAAAATCTGATAATAGGTACAGTTTTCATATTGATATAGCCTCGATGGTTTACCAGCGATATAATTATCGCCCTGAGTACTTTTCCCACTTCCCGCGCGATCGTTAAGGATTATTGATGCCCGCTCAGCGACCAGTGAGACACATCACGAGCGTGCTGATCGTCTCCATCTTTTTGCCCATAATCCTGAGCCTCTGGCTGGCACATCGTCAGGCCCATGAACTGTTTTTGCAGGAAATGGATGGCTACGCCGAGCGCATTCAAGCGAGAACCCAGCGTGTCAAAGAACAAACCCGTATCGCCCTTGAAGAGGTCAACCGTTTTCACGGCATTCCCTGCAGCCCTGAGCACCAGCTGTTAATCCAGAAAGTCTCTTATATTCATCAGTACATTCAGCGTATTTTTTACCTCAATGACGACGATGAACGCTGCAAACTGATACGAAATACGCTGGCAGAAAAAGTCCCTGGCTCCGAATTTGTCACGCCTGCTGGCTACCATGTGTGGCTCACCTCACGTCACGACCTGCAGACCGATGACAATATGGTTGCCATCAGCCATGGAAAATATATGGCGGTGATCGACCCAGACTCGTTAATTGATGTGCTGCCGCATCCCTCTTACCCGATTTACGCGGCTATTATCACCGACCGTGGCCTCCGCGTGATCGCCAGCAACCACCCGATTGCTCCTGATGCCTGGCAAAACGTCCTGCACTACGACCAGCCGATCCTTGAAGTCGACGGCATCGTGTATAAACAGCAACCGCTGCCGCCGGTAGGCTCGACGTTAATAACCTGGTCGGCTACCAAACCTATTGATACCAACTGGTTTCACCAGCTGCTGCTCTGGCTGCCGATTGGGCTGGTGTTAAGCGCGTTGGCATCGTTTGTCGTGCTGCGGATCCTGCGTCGTCTGCAGTCATCGCACTATCGTATTCTTGATGCGATAAAAGCCGGAGAAATTACCGTGCACTATCAGCCCATCGTCTCTCTGGAAGATGGGCGAATCGTCGGCGCGGAGGCGTTGGCTCGCTGGCAGCAGCCGGATGGCCGCTGGCTATCGCCAGAAGTGTTTATCCCCGTTGCCGAACAAACAGGGGTCATCGGCCCGCTAACCGAGTACATCGTCCACAGCGTATTCAACGAATTAGGCCACTGGCTAGCTCAACATCCTGAGATGCACATTTCGATTAATATCGCTGCCGCTGACCTGCAATCAGCCACGCTGCCCGCGCTCATTCATCAACAGGTTCAGCGCTGGCAGGTTTCCACCACGCAGGTTGCTATTGAAATAACCGAGCGCGATCTGGTCGCGCGCGAAACGGCCATTCCGGCTCTAGAGGCTTATCGCAAACAGGGCTATACGATTTATATCGACGATTTTGGCGTCGGCTATTCCAGCCTCAGCTACCTCAACGATCTGCAGGTTGACGCGCTTAAAATCGATAAAACCTTTGTTGACACCCTGGAATGCAATCCGGTGGTAAACCATATTATTGAAATAGCAAAATCGCTGAATTTATCGGTGGTTGCGGAAGGTATAGAGCATGAAAGCCAGCGTGAATGGCTGAAGGCACGCGGCGTTACCTCAGGCCAGGGCTGGCTTTTTAGCAAGCCGATGCCAGCAGAGGCGTTTATTGATTGGGCCGAGGATAGTCTCGGCCATGCTGGCGATGAACGGTAGTCGTACGGATTTTATTTTGCCCTACCCAGCCTGCTTCGCCAGCCATACGGTATGCCCGCCACATTCGGGGGCTTCAATTTTCATCTCCAGCACCGCAAAACCGTTTTCCGCCAGCAGTGACCGATATTCGTCGGGCGCCAGGCTCGCGTGGAACAACGGTTCCCCTTCAAATACCCCCATGGCGATACCGTGACCTGTGCCGCTGGTGAACATCAAGGCGCTGCCGGGATGGCTATGACGAGCGAAGACGGGAAACATGCGGCGCTGGTCGTCCTGGGTGAGGTGGAAGAAAGAATCCCAGGCAATCAGCCCGTCGAAGGTCTCATCAAGATTTAACGTCCGCATGTCATGATGCAGCCAGCGCTGCTGGGGAAAATTCGCGTGGGCGCGGGACAGCATCGCCAGCGCGCCGTCGACGCCGGTCAAGGCACAGCCCTGCTGAATAAAATAGTCGGCAATCGGCTGGCCGTTGCCGCAGCCGAGGTCGAGCATTCGCCCAGCACTCCCCATCGCCGCCAGCAGTTTATCCAGCCAGCGCTGCTCAAACAGCGTGCGTGAGCGCTGCTGGTAAAACGCCTCGGCGTGACGCTGGTAAAGATCAAGAATCGTGCGTGCTGCTGGATGGTCCATCGTGGGCCTCGTGGTGGTGGAGTGGCGTACTGAATTCACAGATTAGCCCATCTCATACACAAAAGTCCCCGTCTGGTTGTCGTTCGTGCCTTCCCTTTCCCCGCCGTGCATCAAACAATGACAGAGCATCTGTACCCTATTAAAACGTGGAGAAAACCATGACTGAACAGCACGCTTCCCAGAACTGGCTCGATCTCAGCGGCAAGGTATTTGCCGTCACCGGCGCGGCAAGCGGCATCGGCGAAGCCATTGCCACCGCGTTAGCGCAACAGGGCGCCAACGTCGCGCTACTCGACAGCAACCCGCAGCGCTGTGAGGCGGTGCGGCAGAAGCTTGAGCATCTACCAGGAAAACGCGTGGCGGTGGCCTGCGACGTCAGCCGCGAAGAGCAGGTTAAAGAAGCGGCGCTAAGCGTGCGTTCGCTGCTCGGCCCCTGTGATGGGCTAGTCAACGCGGCGGGCATTTTACGCCCGGCGGGGCTGGCGGACATTAGTCTTGAACAGTGGCAGACCCAGCTCAACGTCAACCTGACCGGCTACCTGCTGTGCGCCCGCGAATTCGCCCACGATATGCGAGCGGCAAAGCGCGGCAGCATTGTGCATATCGGTTCCATTTCCGGACGCATTCCGCAGCCGTGGAGCGGCGCGTATAGTCCCGGTAAAGCCGCCGTTGGTCTGCTGTCACAGCAGATTGCCGTGGAATGGGGTCAGGACGGGATTCGCAGTAATCTGGTCGCCCCGGGGATGATTGAAACCGCGCTGACCGCCGAGTATTACGCGCAGCCGGGCGTACGTGAGAGCCGTGAGGCGTTTACCGCCAGCCAGCGCATTGGCAAACCGGACGATATTGCCAATGCGGTGCTGTTCTTGCTGAGCGATAAATCGAGCTATATCAACGGGGCGGAAATTGGCGTCGACGGCGGCCTGCCGACCATGCTGATGGGCAAATTGCCGCGCCCGGGCTTTACCCGTTAAACGCTATATAGCCTGAGCAGGTTCAGCGTATTCCTGCGTCGGCTTCTCGCGAAAATCACGCGGCGAGAGGCCGGTGCTGCGGCGAAAAAAACGGGAGAAATAGGTGGCATCGCTAAAGCCGAGGTAGTCCGAAATCTGGCTGACCGTCATGCTGGTATAAAGCAGGCTGCGTTTAGCTTCCAGCAACAGGCGCTGGTGCAGCACGCTGAGCGCGCTGCAGCCGTGGAACTCGCGGCATAGCGTATTGAGATGCACCCCAGACATGCCAATCTGGCGGGCGTAGTGCGCCAGCGGGAAATGTTCACGGTAGTGGTTTTCCACCAGCTGGTTAAAACGGCGAATGGCGGTGCGTTTGCGCTCTACCTTATCGCTCACTTCAACGGGCCCGCTGGTCTGACGGTTAAGCCAGACCATCAGCGCGCTAAGCAGCGAATGCAGCATCATGTCGCGCGCGTCGTTATCGGCCTGGTACTCCTGCTGTAGCGTCTGAAACAGGGTATGAATTTGCGCCCCCGCGTCACCAACCGGCACGCGAACGGCGCGGCTTAGCACCTGCAGCGGGCGGCCAAACTGTTGTTCAAACTTGGCCACCAGCGGCGCGGCAAGCGATAGAGAATACCCCTGCGTTCCCGGCGAGAAGCGAAAGCCGTGGACGCACAGCGCTGGCATAATCTGCACGCAGGCGTCGGTGAACGGCTGGCGGACGCCTTCAATCTCAATTTCACCCTGCCCTTGTTGAATATAGAGGATTTGCACCAGATCGGTGTGCTGATGGGCGCGAATGCTCCAGTCATAGAGGCTGCTGCGGCTTTGAATCGACTCGCAGTGCAGGAGGTCCGGCGTCGGCCAGTGCCAGCTTTCGCCGTATAGTTTGAAAACCGGGATGCTGTTGGCGAGGTTCATGGTGCCTCCGTTGGTAAACATGTAGGCCGAAGAAGGCAACGCCGCCATCCGGCAATCTGCGCTGGGTTGCCTGAAGGCGCTGCGCTTATCAGGCCTACGTTTTACTAGCTTATTTTATCGTCGTCGCCCGAATCAACCGCGTCTCCTGCGCCACAATAAACGGCTCAGAAGCTTTAAGATAGGCGGCAAAATCCGGATGCGTGTCGCGCAGGTAACTACGACGTTCGTACTCCGCCAGGCTCTCGTAACCCCACAGGTGCACAAACTGGTTCTGCGGGCCGACAAAACTGGTGTAAAACCCCAGCGGATTGCCCAGCGTCTCTCGCAGCACCGGCATCGCCAGACGGTCAAATACCTCGAGAAACTCGTTCATTTTGCGCAGACGAATAGTGTAAATACGGTGATCGATGATCGGCAACATCATGATTTAACCTCCTGAATCTGATGCGTCGGCCAGCCAAGCGGTCCAAAGCGATCGTAGGGTTTTGGCCACGGCGCGGTTTCGCCAAGCGCGATAGCCGCGTGAATCGGCCAGTTCGGATCATCCAGCATCCCACGGCCAATCGCCACCAGATCCGCCCGTTTTTCCTGCACAATCGCCTCGGCCTGCGGCGCTTCGTAAATCAGCCCGACGGTAATAACTACCGCCTGCGGCAGCGCCTTTTTCACCGCTTCGGCAAACGGCACCATATAGCCTGGCTTGTCGGCATCCGGCGTCTGGTTGTAGATGTTATAGCCGCCGGAAACGTGCAGATAGTCGTAGCCGAGTGCATGCAGTTCGCGGGCAAACCTTACTGCTTCATCAAGCGATAAGCCGCCTTCAGCAAATTCGCCGCCGTTAAAGCGCACGCCCAGCGGACGGGTTTTCGGCCAGACCTCACGCAGCGCGCGCGCCACCTGCAACGGAAAGCGCATACGGTTTTCCGGGCTACCGCCGTAGTTATCTTCACGCTGGTTGCTAAGCGGTGAGAGAAACTGGTTCAACAGATAACCGTTGGCGGCATGAAGCTCAATAAAATCGACCCCGGCGTTCAGCGCCCGCTGGGCGGCATCAACAAAGCCCTGGGTAATGCGTGCCATTCCCGCTTCGTCTAACACCTGCGGTACGCGCCAACCGGGTTTATACGGGATGGCTGAAGGGGCCACCGTCGGCCAACCGCCCTCTTCATCCGTTAGCGATGCCCCCTGATTACGCCACGGCGCATTGGTGCCCGCCTTGCGGCCCGCGTGGTTGAGCTGCACGCCAATCGGCGTGTTGCTGTAGGTACGAATATCAGCCAGCAATTTTAGTAGCGCCTGCGCCTGCTCGCGATTCCACAGCCCGAGACAATGCGGGGTAATGCGCCCGTCCGCGGTGACGCCGTTGGCCTCGCAAATCACCATTCCGGCGCCGGAAATCGCCAGTCCGCCAATGTGCTGGGCGTGCCAGGGCGTGGCAATGCCGTCCGCCTGCGCGGAGTACTGCGACATCGGCGGGACAACAATACGGTTTGCCAGCGTCAGCGGGCCGACCTGTAATGGACTAAAAAGTGTAGACATCATACTCTCCTGATTTATGAGGCTTCGCGCTCTGGCTGCAATGCCGTATCACCGCGTGCCGCCATGCTGCGGGCGGCGATATAGCCGAAGGTGGCCGCCGGGCCGATGGTGATCCCGGCCCCTGGGTAGCTTCCCCCCATCACGCTCGCCATCTCGTTACCGGCGGCGTAAAGCCCCGGAATTGGCAGCCCCTGGTTATCCAGCACCCGCGCTTCGCCGTCGGTTTTCAGACCGTGGAAGGTACCGAGATCGCCCATATAGAGCTTCACGGCGTAGAACGGCTCCTGTGCTATCGGTGCGACGCACGGGTTCGGCTGATGGTTGGCATCGCCGAGATAGCGGTTATAAGCAGACTCACCGCGCCCAAACTGTGGGTCTTTGCCCTGACGCGCGTCGGCGTTGTAGTGGTTAACGGTGCTTACCAGCGTTTCAGCGGGAACGCCCATTTTCTGCGCCAGCTCGCTCAGGGTTTTCCCTTCCAGCAGATAGCCGCTTTTCAGGTAAACCGAGACGGGGATCGGCGCGGGTTTGGCAAACCCCATGCCGTATGTACGCAGCGCCCGGCGATCGCAGATTTGCCAGGCGAAGGTTTCGCGGTCTTCGCGGCAGGTTTCAATCATGGCGATACCGACGTCGTGATAGGAGTCAGCCTCGTTGCAAAAGCGCACGCCGTGGCGGTTGATCATGATAAAACCGGGCTTATAGCGGTCGACCAGATGCGGGAACACATACGACCGACGGCCAATCTGTACCTTTGAGGCCGGGATCCACGCCGCCCCGTTGGCATAGCTGTCGTCAAAGCGAGCGCCAATGCGCTCGGCCATCGCAATGCCGTCGCCGGTATCCACGCCGGGCGGCGTCGGGGAAAGTTGAATGCCGCCACAGCGCACGTGCGGATAGAGCTTTTTTAATCGCGCGTCGTCACGGGCAAAACCGCCGGAGGCCAGCACCACACCGCGCCGGGCGAACAGGTTAATCCGCTCACCGTTCAGTTCAACCACCACGCCGCGCACCACGCCGCGTTCCACGATCAAATCTTTCGCCGCCACGCCGGTGTGAATCGGTATGCCGAGATCCTGTGCGGAGCAGGCTAAGCGAGCGACCACCGCGTTGCCGCCATTGGCGGTAACCCCGCGCCCATAGCGGGCCACTTCCAGCAGGTGGCGGCTCAGGCGTTTAACCACGTAGGCGAAAGATTTCAGCGAACGAGTGGCGTTAAAAAAGTGCTTCAGGTCGTTGTTTGAGGAGCTGAACATCATCCCCATGAACGTGATGGTGCGCAGCGGTTTGCGCAGGCGCCGCATGGACTTGCCCAGTTCACGGATATCAAACGCCTCCGGTACCACCGAACGGCCGCGCATCACGCCGCCGGGGGCATCGGGATGGTAGTCGGGGTATTGGTACAGGTTGCAGCGAAAGCGGGTGTTTTCTTCAAAAAAGCGCAGCATGTCCGGGCCGTTTTTGAGGAAGGCGTCCACCACCTCCGGGCGGAAGCTGTCGCCTGCTTCGCCCTGCAGGTAGGTTCGCGCCGCGGCCTGGCTATCTTCAATACCCTGCTGGCGCGCCAGATGGTTGTCGGGGATCCACAGCACGCCGCCGGAAAACGCGGTGGTGCCGCCGAAGACCGCCTCTTTTTCGATAACCTGGACATCCAGCCCATTCAGGCCCGCGGTCACCGCAGCCGATAGCCCGCCGACGCCGCTGCCAATCACCAGTACGTCGCACTCGCGGACGGGGAGTTCTACAGCCATAGGGTACCTCACAGATGAATGATTTTTATTATTTTGCTGATGTTATAAAAACGTTACATATGCATTTTTCACAGCCCACTGTGGAAAAAGAAGGGGACTTTCACACCAAAACCTGCACTTTTCGACAATTGCGAAGAAGTGTGTTCTGGCGCAAATTTTTGCGCTCACCGCTATAGAGAAGCTGCGTTTTTCCGCCCTACTCACGTCACAAGATGAAGATTCAGCACTTGCGCAATTGCGCGTTTTACCACCGAATTAATGTTATTCGCCATCAAGGCACCATTCAGCTCAACAGGACAAAACCGGCATCATGCCCGCTCACGTTAACGCCCGCCGAACGCTGCCTAACTACGCCCTTTACGGCGCGCAGGACTCTCCCACTGCCGTTGAAAGCGTGCACCATGAGCGTATTCCGTCGCGGGCCAGCCGCTTCGGATTCGAGATTGAGCCGCACTTTCATGAGGCGCTCATCCAGACGCTGTACATCACCCACGGCGGCGGTGAAACGTCGATTGACGGCCAGATATGGCAGCTGGAAGCGCCGTGTCTGGTGGTTATTCCGGCCCGTTCCGTCCACGGTTTTCGCTTTCGCGATGACGTTGATGGGCATGTCATTACGACCGTACAGTCGGCAATTGAGTCCGTCGCCATGACCGCCGCTCCTGAACTGCTGACCTTTGTGCGTACGCCTGCGGTGCTGGCCGTTGATCCGGCAACCCGCCGCGCCGCGCCGCTGGAAGCGCTGTTCGATGCTATTGGCCGTGAGGCGGAGCACCCGGAACGCTGGCAGTACACCGCCGGGCTGGCGCTGACCATTGCGCTGTTCGTGCAGATTGCCCGCCTGAGCGAAAAAGCGCGTCTGGCAGGCAACCCGGCCCGCGCCGCCCTGGTCGCCCGCATTGAACGCTTTCGTCTGCTGCTCGACGAACGCTGCCGTACCCGCCAGCCGGTAGCCAGCTACGCCGATGCCATGGGCATTTCCGCCGGCCAGCTCACCCGTATTTGTCGCGAGGCGTTCGGGATCTCCGCCATTGAGGCTATCGACCGCCGTGCCGTGCACGAGGCCCGACGGCTGCTGGTGTACTCCAGCTTCAGCGTCAAGCAGATAGCCCGCGAACTCGGCTTTCGCGACGAGGCCTACTTCGGTCGTTTTTTCCGCAAACAGACCGGGCTGCGGCCCACCGAATACCGTCGTCAGGAACAGGGCCGACTGTCACGCTCCGCCTAATCTTTGCGAGGGCGCATCTGCACAAACAGATGCTCCGGGCCCGAGTTGGTGAGGTTATTGCCGCGGACGTACTGGATAGGGCGTGCTGGGTCGAGGCGAATATCTCCCACCTTGCGCGCCACCAGCTTCGCGGCAATGAGCGTTTCAAGCTTGGCTAACGGCTGGCCAAGGCACTTGTGAATGCCGTTACCAAAGCCGAGATGCCCGCTGCTGTCGCGATCGATATTGAATGTTTCACCATCAATAAACTTGCGGCTATCGCGATTCGCCGCCGACAGCAGCAGGCGTATCACCGCCCCTTTGGGTATCTCTATGCCTGCAACCGTGGTGGCTTCGGTAGTGATACGGCTCACCCGCTGAACGGTGCCACGATAGCGTGCCACCTCTTCCACAAAGCGGTCGGCATCCTCTTCATTGTCGCGAAGACGCGCGACCAGCTGCGGCTGTTCGGCAAACATGCGGAAGGCGTTGGCTACCAGAATGGTGGTGGTATCGTGCCCGGCGATAAAAACGAAGGCGCACAGCTCTTTGGCCTCTTTTTCGTTCAGCATCCCCGATTTCCACATGCGGGCAATATGGCCACCGATGGACTGGCTGTTGTTGAGATAGAGCCGCTCCATCGCCTCTTTCAGATAGGCAAAGAAGGCCATCGCGCTCTGCTCATCGGTGCCGGTACCGGGGGCGTTGCGCGCCAGACGGCCAAAGTAGCTGAAGGTTTCGTCAGACCAGAACTTCATTTTCTCTTCGTCTTCATTCGGCACGTCAATCATTGCCGAGATGGTGGCGATACTGAGCGGAATGGCAAAATCTTCCACTACATCGCCACCGCCGTTGGCCAGCATCTGGTCAATCAGCGCTTCGGCGCGGCGTTCAATTTCGGGGATAAACGGCTCCAGCGAGAGCGGCATAAACGACGGCTGCGCCACTTTGCGCAGGCGGGTATGCCCCGGCGCGTCGAACAGGGTGAGGAAGGTCAGCGGCGGCGGGCTGACCACTTCGGAGGAGAACAGCTTCGGATTGCGAATCGCCTGGTAGACATCGTCATAGCGCGACAGGAACCAGACGTCGGTAGTGGCCGACTGGCAGCGAAGCACCGGCGCATGTTCGCGCATCCAGCGGTAGTGTTCATACGGGTCGCCCTGAGCGCCGTCATCCACCACTTTGAAGGGCGCTAACCCCTCTGGCCACGCCAGTTCGTGGGAATACGGTGGCAGCGAAGGCGGCAGGAGATCGTGGAACGGACAGCGCAGGGCTTCGGCTTCCGGCACAGACGGTGCGACGGTCAGCGGCGGGGCGGCAGGTGCCGTTTTCAGCGCCAGCGCCCGGCTCATGGTGGTACGCGAGTGCTGCGCGTGCTGGACCAGCACATCGCGGGCGGCGTTGAGATCGCCATATTCAAAGGCCGAGACCAAATCCCGATGCTGCTGCACGATGTCACCGACAATCTCCACGCTGATGGTCAGCGCGCGGTCGATATAGTCACGCACCGTCAGTTGGGCGTAGAGCGCAATCAGCTGCGCATTGCGGGTAGCCTCAATCAGGAACTGATGGAAGGCATGGTTAGCTTCCACGTAGCGCGGCACGTCAATAAAACGCCGCCCGGAGACGAACGCCGCCGTGGCGTCGGCCAGGCGACGGAAGGTGGTCAGCTGCTCGCCGCTAAGCCGCCCCATGGTCAGCTGAACGGCCCCCAACTCCAGCGCCAGACGCAGGTCAAAGGCATCGTCCACATCCGCCGCAGCAAGCGGTGGCACCACGTTCGGCGCCTCCTGCCCTGCGCCAGCAAACTTCTCGTAGTAGAAGTTGCGCGGCGTCAGCGCTTCGGCGTCCAGGTAGCTGCGCACGGCATCCACCATCGGCGGTGGGCCGCAGAGGTAAACGTCGGCATCACCGCCGTTCAGCATGCCCGCATCGATATGCTGAGTGACATAGCCTTTATGCGGATAGTCGCTTTCCGGGTCGGCGACGGTACAGCGATAGCTGAAGTTTGGCAGCCGACGCGCATAGTCGTCGAGCACTTCAAGCGCCACCCGATCTTCATCGCGGGTGACGCCAAAAATCAGGTGCACCGGCTGGTGCGTGGCGTGGTCATCCACCAGCGCGGCCAGCATCGACAGGAACGGTGCGATCCCGGTACCGCCCGCCAGAAACAGGAGTGGACGCTCCACCGGGCGCAGGTAGAAGCTGCCCATCGGCCCACGAAACGATATGGCATCACCCACGCGGGCATGCTCGCTAAGCCAGGTCGACATCAGCCCCTGCGGCACATTACGCACCACGAACGAGGCCTCCGCATCCTGCGGCCCGGAGCTAAAGGAGTACGAGCGCGTCTGGTCAGTGCCGGGCACCGTTACGTTGACATACTGCCCCGGCAGGAAGCTCAGTGCTTGCCGGTCGTCTAGCGCAATGGAGAACGTTAAGGTGGTCGGCGATAGTGCACGGCAGGCGGTGATATGCCCCTGATAGGTCGCCACGCAGGCGGCATCTAAAACAGCGGCTATCTCTACCACGCAGTCGCTGGACGGGCGCATCTGGCAGGTCAGTACCCTGCCCGCGCTGGCCTCTTCGGCTGAGAGCGCATCGTCAACGTAATCACCATGCTGATAGTCACCTGAGGCGCAGGTAGCCTTACAGGTTCCGCAGACGCCGTCACGGCAGTCGAGCGGAATGCTGATTCTGGCGCGCAACGCGGCGTCGGCAACGGTCTCGCCGGTACGGCATGTGATGGTCTGCATCGCGCCGTCTTCAAAACGAAGGGTAATCTGATGGGTCATCTCTCTCATCCTCCAGGCTTTTGCGGTCGGAAAATCTGATGCCTCATCAAATGCTGGATGGCGTTCTGATACAACGGACAGAGATGACATTAAACAGGACAAAACCGGCATGCTGTTGGGTTAGCGGGGGCGGTCACATTTATCGGGTTGGGAAATTGGGGATTGGGCTTATTGAGTACGTGGTTATTGTGATGCATTACCCCCTCACCCTAGCCCTCTCCCCGGAAGGGCTAGGGGACCGATTAGCGTTGCTGGTAAGCCTGGTGCAGGTTTTCTCTGCCTCCCTTTCTGGAGGAGCGCCGGAGTAAGGGTTTTAGTTAAACAAATAATCAATGGAACGCTAATTATTTTCATATTGAATTGATAAGCATTATCAATTCAATATATTGTCGCGAGCACTCTCCAGGATATTGGATATCCTGCATTTTTCGCCTCGGGACAGGCGGGAGGTTCACTGAATTTACCCTGTTCCATAAGGTTATCCGATGAATTCCAGCCTTGCCTCCAGCGCCGACTCTCCCGCGCTGGCGATTGCCGCCCGCTACCGCCGGGTGGTTATGCAGCGTTACCTGCTTGCCGGTGTCGTGCTGCTCTGTATCCTCTGCTCCCTGCTGCTTGATTTCACCCTCGGCCCCTCGGGTATCTCGGTATCCACGCTGTGGCAGACGCTGTTCCACGCCGACACAGCGGACCCCGGCACCCGCGTGATCGTCTGGGAGCTACGTTTACCGTTCGCGCTGATGGCCATTCTGGTCGGCATGGGCTTAGGGCTTGCCGGGGCGGAGATGCAGACTATCCTCAACAACCCGCTTGCCAGCCCGTTTACCCTCGGCGTCTCTTCTGCCGCCTCGTTCGGTGCAGCGCTGGCGATTATTCTGGGGCTTGGGATTCCGGGCATTCCCGACCAGTGGTTTATCTCGGTGAACGCCTTTGTCTTTGCGCTGATGGCCTGCTTTATTCTCGACGGCATCAGCCGCTGGACTCGGGTAGCAACCTCCGGCGTGGTGCTGTTTGGTATCGCGCTGGTCTTCACCTTTAACGCGCTAATCTCTATTTTACAGTTCGTTGCCAGCGAAGATACCTTGCAGGGACTGGTGTTCTGGACGATGGGCAGCCTGGCCCGTGCCTCGTGGGATAAGCTCGCCATTCTGGCGGTCGCGCTGCTGATTATCGCCCCGCTGTCATTGAAAAATGCCTGGAAGCTCACCGCCCTGCGTCTTGGCGAAGACCGCGCCGTCAGCTTTGGTATCAACGTACGCAAGCTGCGTCTGGCCACGCTGCTGCGCATCAGCATTATCTCGGCGCTGACCGTGGCGTTTGTGGGGCCAATTGGCTTTATCGGTCTCGTTGCTCCGCATATTTCCCGCATGATGTTCGGCGAAGACCATCGCTTCTACCTGCCCGGCAGCATGCTGATTGGCGCACTGGTGCTGTCGCTGGCGTCGGTGGTGTCTAAGAATATCGTCACCGGAGTCATTATTCCGGTGGGCATCGTGACGTCACTCGTGGGCGTGCCGTTCTTCCTGAGCATTATTATTCGCCACCGAGGGACGCTGTGATGGATGGATTGTCGATTCGCGACCTGCATACCGGGTATGGCAAAAAGAAAATCATCGACGGCCTGACCACACCGCTGCTGCCGCGGGGCAAGATTACCGCCCTGCTCGGCCCCAACGGTTCAGGTAAGTCAACGCTGCTGCGCGCGCTGGCGGATCTCAACCCCGCGCAGGGCGTACTGTCGCTGAACGGCGTAGATTTGATGACACTGATACCGGCTAAGCGTGCCCAAAAGGTGGTTTATCTGCCTCAGTCGTTGCCTGCCGGTGTGCACCTGCACGCGCTGGAGTCGGTTATCGTGGCGCGACGCGCCAGCGGCTATCACCAGGGTAACGCTGAGCAGGAAGCCTACGCCATTCTGGAAAAACTCGGCGTCGCCCATCTGGCGATGCACTTCCTCGACCAGCTCTCCGGCGGCCAGAAACAGCTGATTGGCCTGGCGCAGTCCCTGGTTCGTCAGCCGGATCTGCTGCTGCTCGATGAGCCTCTCAGCGCGCTTGACCTCAACTATCAGTTTCACGTGATGGATATTGTCGCCAGAGAGACGCGGCTGCGCAATATCGTCACCGTGGTAGTTATCCACGATATCAACATTGCCCTGCGTCACGCCGAATATGCCGTG
This sequence comes from uncultured Kluyvera sp., assembly GCF_902485085.1. Taxonomy (NCBI): domain Bacteria; kingdom Pseudomonadati; phylum Pseudomonadota; class Gammaproteobacteria; order Enterobacterales; family Enterobacteriaceae; genus Kluyvera; species uncultured Kluyvera sp. The sequence goes on along the minus strand of NZ_CABTJS010000178.1, from coordinate 13,226 downwards.
ATGATGAAAAACGGCGCACTGGTCGCAAGCGGCGTGCCGGATGAGGTGGTCATTCCACAAAACCTGGCGACCGTTTACGGCGTGCGTGGCCGGGTCGAACATTGTTCACAAGGGCTACCGCACGTGGTGGTCGATGGTTTAACGACATAACAATAATCGCAAGACGGGGAAATCATGACGATGAAGAAGGCAATATTAGGCGCAGCGCTGCTGTTTTCACCGCTGCTGGCCATGGCGGGCAACTGGCCGGTCACGGTCAAAGATATGGACAACCGGACGGTGACGGTTACGCAGGAGCCGCAGCGCATCATTTTGCAGGATGGGCGCGATATTCTGACGCTGGCGGTGCTGGAGCGCGACAATCCGTTCGCCAAAGTGGTGGCGTGGAACAACCTGCCGAAAAAGCAGGATACCGAAACCTGGAACGTGCTGAAGCGGAAATGGCCCGAGGCGGATAAAATCCTCGATATGAAATTCTCCGACCAGGGGAACGTGGATCTGGAGACGGTGATTTCTCGCCATCCGGATCTGATGATTGCCCAGCTGCGCGCGAAGCCGTCGCTGGTACAAAGCGGCGTGCTGGCAAAGCTTGACGCGCTGCACGTACCGGTTGTTTTCGTTGACTACGAACTGCATCCGGTTGAGAACACCATGCCAAGCATCGCGATGCTCGGTAAGGTACTGGGTCAGAGCGAACGCGCGCAGGCCTATATCAACTTCTATCAGCAGCGTCTGGACACTATTCACCAGCGTCTGGCCAAGGTCGAGAAGAAACCCCTCGTGTTTATCGAGCCGATTGCCGGGGTTGCGGGGCTGGATAACGGCTGTTGCTTCACCCATGCACGCAACGGCTGGGGCGGTCTGGTGGAAGCGGCGGGCGGCGTGAACATCGGCTCACAGCTACTGCCGGGCGCAACCGGGAATATTTCGGTCGAGAAAATCATCTCCATGAACCCGGATTACTACCTGATGACGGGTTCCATACGTCCGGGGAAAGGGACGGCGATTATTCCATTTGGCTACAACGTTCCGCAGGCTGATGTGGTGAGCGCCTTTAATGCGCTGCTGGCGCGTCAGGGCGTAAGCAGTATTCCGGCCGTCGTCGCGGGTCATACCGGTGCGCTGTACCATCACTTCTATAACAACCCGTACAACATTATCGCCATCGAGACGCTGAGTAAGATTTTCTACCCGACACAGTTTAAAGATGTCGATCCATTGGCGGATTATCATCAGCTGATTACCCAATTCACCCATATTCCGGATGATAAGGTGATCCTGAGCTATACACCTGAGAAATAGTAAACTCAGCGGTTCAGTTAACTCGACGTTGTAGGCCGGATAAGCGAAGCGCCATCCGGCCTGCCTTTTTTATTTTAGCGATCAACGATCGCTATTGTGAAACCGTTATTAACGCGGGTAATATCCTGCCAAAATAATAATAAAGGTAGTGATTATCATTCGCTAAACAGTAGCATTTAACCTCACCCCAAGTGGGTAATAAATAGAAAATACCAGTAAAAATAAAACACTACATCTCTTCATTTTATCTTTATATATCATAGCGGTTTATCGATTTTACTATTTTTAAAACAGATGAAACGCACAAAATATAGCGTAAATTGATATATATCAGTTTCAGATTAATTCCCTATAGAAACCGTTAAATTTGATTTTAGTCAACTCCCTGCCTGGCTATAGAATGCATTTTATAGCGCTCTTTGCATTGACGGGATGAATGATTAATTGGTTTTAAGACTTGAACAGATGTTTAGCAGGCCATCGAGCCTGTGGGGTTGGTTGATGTGCAATGCCCTGAACGGCGTTGCTATCGTTATCTGCTTTGCCTCCATTAGCGCCGTTATCGGTATCAGAGAAGGTGTCTGGCATATTGTCATCACTGTCGCCATTATTATTTCCGCATTTTATAGCGCTAATTATTTTGCCGCTCTGGAATCACGTAATGATTCCCGCCGTTATTATTTACTGGTGTGGGTAGTTATCACTGTCGCAACTAACTTTATTCGCGTCTGGGGCTAATCCCATCGCGACATAAAATACACAACGCACAACAATAAGGATTCACGCCTTGACTCTGGCAATGATTTTTATCCTCATCAATAACCATAAAGGACTGTCGGCACTGCTTCTGCTGATTATCCTGGTGCTATTCTGGATACTTGGCCCACGGGTGAGAAAGCTGCTGAACGGTATTAAAGACCCTTCCTGATGGCTTGATGGGTTACCGATGCACCCGCATCGGTAACCTATCATCACCATTAGCCCATCGCTTCACACTGGCAGCCAATCTTAATGCTCGCAAATTTATACGCGACGGCGAGATAAAATAGCGCAATCGCAAAACCGACGATCGGATAGAACAGCAGGCTAAATAGCGCCACCGCCAGAATATGCCCCACGCCCGCCATCAAAAAGCCCCGGCGCTTTAAGCGCAGTTTGCCGTAAGAAAACACAAACGCCAGATAAGCGACGATAAACAGTACGATCACAATTTTAAACGATAAAAACTGCACCGAGAAATTCATCCCCGTGACGCCCAGATGCGGCAACGCGAGAAGAACGAACAGCGTGAGAAAAAGCAGCGAGGCGAGCTTGACCCACGCCATTACGCCTTTCCAGAAAGAGATACGGGTCATAACGAAATCCTTAATTTGATGATAAAACAGCATTGTGGCAAGCCGGGAGAATAGCCAATGCGAAGTTCGATGACAGGGCCTGGCTCCCAGGATGCAATACGTTTCAAAGTGAATTTGTCGTGTTAATAAGCATATTGAAAGACGAAGCGTGTCCTATACGACAGGCAGGACTAATAACCGTCGATGCATGGAGACAAAAACAGAACAGATGCCAGAGGAAACAGCAAAGATAACTAGGGTGTTGAAGGGGGTTTAGTCTGCAGGTAACGTTGACTTCGGGTAGTGATATACATTTGCTGATCCATAGCATATAACTCGTTGATAAATAATGATTAATATTTCCCCTGGTGCCAGGACATTATAGCGTTCTTCCTGTTAAAGATTCTCCAGCCGAACGTAAATAAGTGTCATTTTACTTATTAGTAAAATACCCCTAACGCGGTATATCTGGAATAACTAAATATCTACTATGGGTAATTATGGAAAATAGCCTGTTTAATTACCGTGTAATTTGTGATTATTTTCCGACCTGGAACTAGTGCCAGGCATTACCCTCACCCCAACCCTCTCCCTGGAAGGGAGAGGGAGAAACCCGCACCGAGTGACCAACATCGCTATCAGGGTTTCGGGCCAAACATCGCCTCAAGCTGTTTTTCATCAGGCATCCCCACCACCTGCTGCAGCTCATTCTTCTCGTTCATATAGTAAATCGCTGGCGTTGCGTTCGCCCCTAAGTCATCCATCATCTTCTGATGCGCTTGCAGCAGATTGAAGGTTTCGCGCGGCGTGACGCCGTCAAAACGCGGCAATTTCTTACCGTTGGACAGCTCGTAATCCCGCCAGGCCGCTACCGGGTCCGGCGCATTAAGAATGGCCGTCGCGTTGCGCCCGCTTTTCGGGTTAAGAAACGCCACCAGCAGCGTATTGAGTTGAACATGGCCTGCCTCAACCCAAGGCTGTGCCGCCGCCCAGAACGCTTTGCAGTAAGGACAGAAAGGATCGGCAAACACAAAGACCTTTCTCGGTGCGGTCTCGACGCCCTCTTTCAGCGCATGGGCCGCGTTGAGTTTTTTCCACATCTCCTGACCCATCGGCACGTAAATGGCCTGAGTGAAATACCCTTCACTCAGGTTTTTCCCTTTATCGTCATAAAGGTAGCCGGAAACCACATGCTTACCATCCGGTGTCAGGAACAGGTTAACGCCCATGTCCTGATACTGTCCCACCCAGCTTTTCAGGCCGCCGGGGGCATCCACCTCTTTGATAATGGTAATGTTCTGCTGCTCGCTAAAACGCTTTACGATATCGGGAAGCGGCGCGCTGGCATAGGCAAACGCCGGAAGCAGAGCCAGCGACGTTAAGACAATCGATTTCATCCTCGTTTCTCCGTGAACGGGGGATTCCTCCCCCGTGAATAAACTTACTGTTTTTTCAGCGCTTCGCTGACCATAGCATCAAAATCTTCGTAGGGAACCCAGCCCGATAGCATTTCATCGCCGATAAGCGTCGCGGGCGTGCCCTGAATGCCTAGCTCCTGTGCTACCGCGAGGCTCTTCTTCACCGTCACCAGGCTTTCGTCATCCGGCGTGTCCACCACCACGCCAGCTTTCTTTTTCGCCTGCGCAATGCTGGCATCATCGTGATACCCCTTTTTCGCCATCAGCACATCGTTGAATTTGATGAACTGTTCAGGGTGCGCACGCCAGACGGTCAGGGCATCTCGTGCCGAGGTGACCGAGCTTTCCGAGCGGTAAGGCAGGAATTTAAAGACCACGGCAACGTCCGGATATTTGGCGACGATCTTCTCCAGATAAGGATCGAACTTTTTGCAGTACGGGCAGTTGTAGTCGGTAAAGACCACCAGCGTCAGGCGTGGTTTTGTCGCGCCAATTCGCGGGGAATTCGGGTCATGAAACAGAAAATCATTATATTGCGCGATAACCTTTTTCAGCTGCTGCTGGTTCGCCTGCGCATTTTGCTGGTCCAGCTTATCCGCCGCCGCGGCCAGAATTTCTGGATGCTTGAGCAGCGTTTCCTGTACCAGTTCCTGAACGCGTGCCTCCTGGGCGGGCGTCAGAGCGGGAGCCGCAAAAGCCTGCAAAGAGGCGGTCATCAAAAGCGTAAAAAGAAGCGTGTATTTCATGGTGCATTAACCTTTGGCATGTTTCAGAGCGCGAAGCAGAGATGACGAGTCCAGCAGTGGAGAGAGCGTCTCTCCCTGCGGCAGGCCCGGCCCGTAAACTTCATTGAAGGGGATGGCGTAACGATTACGCGTTTGCAGGAAAGCTGATATCGCGTCAGACGGCTTGCTCCAGTCGCCGCGAAGCGCCACCACATCAGGCGCATTCAGCGCAGCGATAACCTCCGGTTGGGTGAGTACGCGCATGTCGTTCACCTTACAGGTCACGCACCAGTCGGCGGTGATATCAACGAAAACACGCTTGCCGTCGGCCAGCGCCTGCGCAATGGCGTCTTCGCTGAGCGGTTGCCAGCGGATATCCGCACTGGCCTTCGCTGCGCGCTCAGGTGTCGCAGGAGCCTGAATCAACCCGCGAAGCTGATAACCACTCAGCGCCGTGAGCACGAACACCACCAGATAGAACGCAAATCCACTGCGCGGGCCGCGAATAAAGACCACCGCCAGCGCAGCGAGCGCCAATAACAGGATGACAGCATTGCTGACAAACTCACCCAGATGCTGGCTCAGCAATGATGCCAGCCACAGGCTTGAGGCCAGCATCATCAAGGCCAGGAGGGTTTTGACGATAGCCATCCAACGGCCAGGGCGCGGCAACAGCGCAGCGGTTTTCGGCACCAGCGCCACAAACAGCCAGGGAATCGCCATCCCGACGCCGAGCGCAATAAAGATAAGCCAAAGCTCCTGCAACGGCGCACCCAAAGCAAAGGCGACGGCGGTACCCAGGAACGGTGCCGAGCACGGCGTGGCCAGCAGCGTGGCAAACATGCCTTCGAAGAAGCTCCCGAGCCAGCCGCTTCCCCCCGCGGTGGCCATGCGACTCGCCACAGATGACGGCAACAGCAGCGCGAAGACACCAAAAAGATTCAGTGCGAAGATAAAGGTCACCGCCACCATCAGGCCGATAAACCACGGACTCTGAAACTGGATGCCCCACCCCAGCGCCGCGCCGGTTAACTTCAACGCGGTCACCATCGCCGCCAGCAGCGCGAAAGAGAACAGGATCCCGACGCTGGTTGCCAGAAAACGCAGGCGAATGTTACGTGTATCTGAGCCCGCATGAAGCACGGCGCTCAGCTTCATTCCCATCACCGGCAGAACGCAGGGCATCAGGTTGAGGATCAACCCGCCAAGCAGCGCGAAGAGCAGTATCTGCCCGATGCCAGTTCGGGCAATCTGAGGCGGTGCCACAGTCGATTCGTCGGCGCCTACCGTCAGCGTAGTTTGCTGCGCTTTGCCATCGCTGGTGAGAACGAACGAGAGCGTTTTACCCGCCAGCGTCTTCGGTTTATCGCCCCATTCGTCCGTAACCGGTGCGCTGATGGTCAACGTCGCGCCGTCGGTTTTTATGTTCGGGTCGCCGGGAATAATGCCGCCGTCCAGCGGATCGAAATAGATACCCTGGGTACGCCATGCGCCCGTGGTGGTACCGGTGATGACCAGACGATCGCCCGCGAGGTGCGCCGCCAGATTATCCGACAGACCATTTTCCGCCGGGATAGTCCGCATTGCCTGCTCGAAGGCATCCTGGAACTGGCCGTCAACCGGCTGATTAAAATCGAGATGCAGCGGGTAGTCCGTTAACAAACAGACGTTGCTACAGGTCGAGAGCGTCAGCGTACCGTCCAGCACATCGCCCGGATTACCGGTGATAACCATCGGAATAACCACCCGATTATGGTAACCCTGGGTGGTCAGCCCCGAAATTTCAAAACGCGAGGGAGTCGGCCAGTACCACTGCGCTTTTTCACCGTTTTTCCAGTGAATTTCAGGCGCTACGCCCCCTTCTCCCGGCGATCGCCAGTAGGTTTTCCAGCCGGATTGCAGCTCAACGGTCAGCAGGCCATACAGGCGATCCTTGCCTCTTTCCGCCTGGAAACGAATCTTAGCGTGGTCATTTTGCCCTGACGTGAGCCACCCGGTATCGGCGGCGTGAGCAGAACCCACGCAGGCGAGCAACAGGAGCAATAATCCCCTGAAGATATTCAACATATTTTTTCTCCGTAAATGAAATAATCAATCGTCGTCAGAACGATGATTCATTCACGGAAAACGCAGTTTTTGAGATGTATTCGGACCGTGGGTGGCCGTCTGGGCACGTCGCGAAAGACGAACGCACGCACTTCAGCGAATAGCTGAATCAGGGCCAGGAAGACGATAACGGCAGGCAGCGCGCCGTCGAAGAAAATAGGTTGTGCGCACAACAGCGAATTGGCGCTAAGCTGGCATGGCGAAGGCCCAACCTGGGATTCGTCCGTTGCTGGCGTGGAGATAGTCTGAACCGGGTTGCCCGCCTGCTCGAGAAAATGGTGCAGATAAACGGCCCGCTGCACCAGGCAAAGAGCCATGGCAAGGCAGGTCACTATCAAGAACCCTTTCGCAAGAAGCTGACGATTTCGCATAAATTACCAGACGTTTCAGAACAGCCGAATCATAAACAATCCTCATCAATGCGCAAGGGGTGCACGTGTAAGGTTTTGTCTTGTCGCAGCGGACAAGCCGGAAAATCCTGCTCTATTGCGAATCCATCGCTACGCTGCACGCGGCTGGTGGCGCGCGATATGTTTGGCAACGGCACCAGCGGCTACGGCGTGGGGTTAAGTTAGCTCTCAGGGTTTCAGCAACGCCTGATACTGCGCTTCATATTGCGGTGCATTCCAGGAGCCATCAAAAATCGTGTAGGTAATGTAGCCCTTATTCAACCAGCCGGAATCCGTGTCATCCATAACCACTTTGAGAGACTCAGGATTCATCGTCTGTCTGGCCTTGCCGTCTGCGAGAATATCGTAGCCAATTTGCGCGACCGGGAAGCGCTGGTTTTCAACGTAGTGCACGCCTTTAATCTCTGTAGTCGCCAGGGCCGGGTAGTTAATGCTGAGCCCGGTGCCCAACGGCAATAACGGTTTACCCTGTGTGCGCTGGGCATTCAGTTTATCCACCACGCTCACGACATAGTCCACGGAGTCGGGCCAGTATTTATGCGTGCTCGGCCAGCCATTTTTCATCTCCTCTTCGGTAAAACGATAGCCGATGCTGGCGGCAACCGCCGGGACGCCATAGCGTACGGCGCGAGCCGCCGCGCTGACGGTACCGGAGTTCACCTGCGCCATACCGGTATTTGGCCCGTCGTTAACACCAGAAACCACCAGATCAGGCGCGGCCTTTTTCAGCAAGCCATTTAGCCCGAAGTCCACGGCGTCCGCAGGCGTGCCCGGGAAGCAGTAACGCTGTTCGGCAACCTTTTTCACATCAAAAACTTTACCGGTCTTAAAGGTGATTGCAGAACCAATGCCGCTCTGATTAGTAGCGGGCGCGACCATCCAGACATCATAACCTTTCGCCTTAAGCTTATCCTGAAGCGAAGTACTGCCCGGGGATTCACAACCATCATCATTCACAATCAATATTTTCAGCGGTGCGTTCCCCGCTTGGGCAGAAAATGCGCATATTGCCAGCACCGAGGCAACGATCTTTGGTAAATTCATGATGACTCCTTATGGGTTATTAATAGGTCCAAATAACAAGCAAAAAAAAACCTAAGAAATCCCCCACTCGCGTTGAGTAGAAAATTTCTTAGGTTTTGCCTTTATTCAGTAGCAATCCTGATATGGATGAGAAAATAACCGTTATGAGGACTAACGTCCAGACTCGCCACCCGCGTTCTGTGACGAGCATCAAATACTGACGGATAAATATACACCTGACCCGAAGTTAATTTAGTCGAGTAACTACTGGCGCATTATTATGTAGGAAATTCTTATATGAATTATCGAAAAGCAAGACTTGAGGATGATCACAAATATCGATATATAAAAAAATAATTACTGCCATTCTATTTTGATGGTGATATTGTCCGGCCAAACTGGATTGTTACTGTTTTCAACAGGCAAAACCTGCGTTATTTCTCAACCATGCAATTTAAGCGGTTGAGTAAGAGCGCAGGTTTTTTTGTTTTATAAGCAATATAAAAAGGATATCCGATGAAAAAGTGGTTTGTTGCTTTAGCGGCGCTAGCCAGTATAGCCACCTGTTCTGCGGCAGATACGACGCCCTCAGCTCAGGATGATACGGTTACCGTCTATTTTGCCCGTCACGGGAAGACGCTGTTTAATACCTTTGACCGCGTTCAGGGCTGGGCGGATACGCCGCTCACCGAAGAGGGTGTGCAGGTGGCCCGCTATCTTGGCGAAGGGTTAAAGGGCATCAAATTCGATAGTTTTTACTCCAGCGATGCAGGCCGCCAGCGGGAAACCATGGCCGTTATCCTCAAACAAATCGGCGTAACCCAGTACCATCTCAATGAACTGCCGGGGCTGCGTGAAGCGTTCTTTGGCGGTTTTGAGGGCGGCTTCAACAAAGATATGGCCAATGCAGGCGCCCACGCACTGGGGATGGCCGACGCCGCTGCGCTTTTCAATGCCATGAAGGCGGGCACCCTGCCGGTGAAGGACTCCCAGGATGCGCTGGCAAAGGCGGACGTTAAAGGGCTCGCCGAGAATTATGCACAGGTAAAAAACCGTACTCAGGCCGCGCTGGCGACTATCGTCAAACAGGCTCAGCAAAATGGCGATAGAACCGTGCTGGCCATTTCATCGGGAACCGCTATGCAGATCATGATTTCCGATCTTACCGATTCACCGGACAAAAATAAGCCGCTGGCTAACGCCGCCGTCGTCAAAATTATCTATAAAGATGGGCATTACAGCGTACCGGAAATTGGCTCACTGCAATACGTTGAAACCGGCAAACTGCGTCTGAAAAATCAATAATAGCGTTGCACATTTATTAAGCCGCGGCCCCCTTTTCCCGCGGCGCTATTCTGGGATACCACAATGAAAATGAACACACTGGCGACAGCGATGCTGCTGCTTGGCAGCTATACGCCCGTATGGGCTGCCGATATGGGCCATACTGAAAATAATTATCTTGCCGATCCTTTTTTCAGCGACGCGTCAATGACGCTATCACTGAAGAATTACTGGAAATATCTGAAGGAGGAAAATGCTAACCCTACGCACGTCCATAACGCCTGGGGCCAAGGCGTAGCCGTGGATTATCAATCGGGGTATTTTGCAGATTTTATCGGCGTTGATGCCGTATATTATGGCGCAGTAAAATTAGGTGCCAGCGATTACTTTAACTCCAGAGGAGTACTTTATAATAACGGAGAGGGTAATAAAAAAAGCAACGCGGAGGGCTATTCAAAATTCGGTCAACGAAATATTAAATTAAAATATCTGGCCGGAGACGCTCAGCTTAACGCTCGTTGGGGCTGGCAGGTGCTGAAAAACTACGGGGTGATTTCCACATCCAACCGTTTATCCCCAACGACCTACTCAGGCATTAGCGGTGGGGTCAGCTATGACCACCTCACTCTGCGAGGTGCCTATGTCGAAAATTCGATGGACCGTAACTCCCCGGATAAGAAGCAGTTCCAGACAAATACCGGCGCTAAAATCAATCACCTGGCTTCCGGTGAATTGCTGTGGAATAGCCAGCCGTTTAGCCTGCAATATGGCTACGGTGAGAGTGAAAACTATCTGCGCCGTCATCTGTTATTTACCCAGTTGCGCCCGGTTAGCCATCTGAATATTGGCACGCAGATTTACGCCACTGAGGCACTGGATGAGTATCTGGCAATGCCAGCCAATAAGCGCGATTTTGACCATAACGCCTGGCACTTCGCCGTGGATGCGACCTGGCAGGCGGAACGCTGGAGTACAAAGTGGGGCGTAGGCTATACCAGTGCCAAAAAAGAGAACGAAGTGGGCTTCTACCCGCGTCACATGAGTAAAAACTCACGCGGCACCTTTATCTCAATGGCCTATGCGGGTGACGACTATATGCGCGATGGCGAACTGGTGCTGGCCAATATCTCCGACTACAAGCTCACGCCGGATCTGGCCGTTGGGCTGGCAGGAAATATCGCTCAGTTCAACTATAAGGATAACCACGTACGTACCGGCGAGATTAATGCCTTTACCCGCTGGACGCCTTCTGCGCCGCCAATGAAGAACCTGACAGTATGGTTGATGTTCGGCCCCGGCTGGTCTTATAAAACCAGCGGTAAAACGCCGGTGTTGACCAACGGCCGCTATACGCGAACGCATACGCTGTCGTCTGAGGCGATTATTGAGTATCGGTTCCGGATGTTCTAAGAAAAACAGGCCTGATAGCGATGCTATCAGGCCTGCGAGCAGGTTACGGTGCGGTGCTGTGAACTTCCGCGACGCGCTTACGTACGCCGAACCATCCAGCCACCAGCAGAATAGCAATCAGCGGCAGTGAAGCGATGGTGTAGGTGCCGTTCGGGTAGTCAAACGCCATCAGGACCAGCACGCTCAGCAGGAATAGCAGAGTCAGCCACGAGGTAAACGGTGCGCCCGGCAGCTTGAAGTTCACATCCGCCGCCTTGCCTTCTTTGATGGCCTTGCGCAGACGTAGCTGGCACACCATGATAAACGCCCACGAGGCGATAATCCCCAGCGAGGCGAAGTTCAGAACAATTTCAAAGACCTGAGACGGTACCAGATAGTTCAGGAACACGCCCACCACGTAAACCACCAGCGTCGCCATAATGCCCGCGTACGGCACGTGCTGGCGGCTCATTTTGCTCATAAACTTCGGAGCAGAACCGCCCATCGCCATCGAGCGTAAGATGCGCCCGGTGCAGTAGAGGCCGGAGTTCAGGCTGGAGAGCGCCGCCGTCAGTACCACGATGTTCATGATGCTGCCGATATAAGGCACGCCGAGCTTGGAGAAGAAGGTCACAAACGGGCTCTGCCCCGCCTGATAGGCCGTCCACGGCAGCAGCAGCACCAGCAGTACGACCGAGCCCACGTAGAACAGACCGATACGCCAGATAACGCTGTTGATAGCGCGCGGCACCATGGTCTGCGGGTCTTTACACTCGCCCGCCGCTGTCCCCACTAATTCAATGGAGGCAAAGGCAAAGACAACGCCCTGTACCAGCACCAGCGCAGGCAGCAGGCCGTGCGGGAAGAAGCCGCCGTTGTCGGTTATCAGATGGAAGCCGGTAGCGTTGCCATCCAGCGGTTTTCCACTGCCCAGATACACGGTCCCGACGACGAGGAACACCACAATCGCCAGCACTTTAACCAGCGCAAACCAGAACTCCATTTCGGCGAACCACTTCACGCCAATCATGTTCATGGTGCCGACAATCGCCAGCGCCCCCAGCGCAAACACCCACTGCGGCACATCGCCAAACGCGCCCCAATAGTGCATGTAGAGCGCCACGGCGGTGATATCAACAATGCCGGTCATCGCCCAGTTGACGAAGTACATCCAGCCTGCCACGTAGGCGGCCTTTTCACCGAGAAACTCACGGGCGTAGGAGACGAAGCTGCCGCTCGACGGACGGTGTAATACCAGTTCGCCCAGCGCGCGAAGAATAAAGAACGAGAAGATGCCGCAAACCAGGTAAACCAGCGCCAGCGCGGGGCCAGCCATCTGCAGACGCGCACCTGCACCGAGGAATAAGCCGGTACCGATGGCGCCACCGATGGCGATCATCTGCACCTGTCGGTTACCCATCGCTTTGTGATACCCCTCTTCGTGGGCGTTCAGCCAGCGTCGTTTTGCCGCACGTTGATCCGCAGCCTGTGTGTTTTGTGTTTCCATTATTTCCCTGTACCTGTCTGATTTATGGAATACATAAGATTTTCAAATGAATATGGAACGCATATCCATCAAATCCCGTGCCGTTCTTCCCGTCATTCTGCGTAGGGATAAAACTGCCGCGAAGCATCCTACCTGCAATTATTAAGCGGTGCAAAACATACGGTTACTCCTCGGACTACTTCCGCGTAGAAAACGGTGCCCGTAAGGAAAATCCCGGTGACTTACGCTGGGCTCCCGTCGTCGCCTGAACAATGGCGTAAAAAAGGCTTCCCAAAGGAAGCCTTTAAAAGCGCGATGATTTTTGTGCAGAGAATTTAACGATGATTGACCTTCGGCTGACGGAATATTTCCACCGAGGCCGCCAGGCAGAGAATATAGCCGAAGAGTTCAGTCCCCTCTTCCACCATATTTTTCACTTCCCGGACGTAGCCATCCTGTAAAAGCGAGTGCCAGAGCAAGGACATACCAAACAGGCGAGAAAATACCAGCGTCGCTAATAATCCTGACAGCATCATTCCGAAGGCGGGTTTCGCCGTATATAGGGTGAGCTGATTTAATACCCGCTGAGGCTGGCGAGAGGCATAGGCCACCGCAATGATACTGACTATCAGTGACCTGCCCCCACGATTAGATACAACACTCAGTTAGTAACGTCGGAATCTTCATTCTCAGAATGACCCTTTCTCCAGCCCGCTGCAAATTCAGACGGTGTCTGATAATTCAGCGTG